>JAFSWY010000243.1 GCA_017444295.1 Selenomonadaceae bacterium
TCCAGCCCAAGGCCATACTTCTCATCCGCTTTTTTCAGCACCGCAACCGCGGAATCCGTGATTTCCTTCCCGATCCCGTCACCGGGAATCACTACGATCTTCTTTGCCATACGCTCACCCTGCCCTCATTTCTTCTTGATGTAATTGATAAGTCCTCCCGCCTGGGCGATTTCCTGCACGAATCCCGGCAGAGGATGGGCATGGAACACATCGCCGGTGGTAAGGTCCTCGATGGTTCCCGTGGAAGTATCCACCCGGAGCTTGTCCTCGGCCTTGATCTTCTCCACATCATCGCCGATTTCCAGCAGGGGAAGGCCGATGTTGATGCCGTTGCGATAGAAAATGCGCGCAAAGCTCGCAGCGATGACCACGGGAACCCCGGATGCCTTGATTGCCACCGGCGCATGCTCCCTGGAGGAACCGCAGCCGAAATTCTTTCCCCCCACCATGATGTCGCCTTCCTGGACCTTCTTCGAGAAAGTCTCGTCGATATCCTCCATGCAATGGCTTGCCAGGTCCTTCGGGTCAAAGGAATTCAGATACCTTGCGGGGATGATGACATCCGTATCGATATTATCGCCGTAGCGCCAAACCTTTCCTTCCAAGCTCATTTCACTCTACCTCCTCCGGTGCAGCAATCCTTCCCAAAATCGCGCTGGCCGCCGCCACATGGGGGCCTGCAAGGTATACCTCACTGTCCACATGGCCCATGCGCCCACGGAAATTGCGGTTCGTCGTGGAAACGCAGCGCTCCCCGGCGGAAAGGATGCCCATGTATCCGCCAAGACAGGGGCCACAGGTGGGCGTGCTCACGACACAGCCCGCATCGATGAAGGTTTCCAGATACCCTCTCTTCATGGACTCCTTGTAGACCCACTGGCTTCCCGGAATCACGATGCAACGCACATCTTCATGGATCTTGCGGCCCTTGAGGATTCCCGCAGCGATCTCCATGTCCTCCAAACGCCCGTTTGTGCAGGAGCCAAGCACCACCTGGTCGATCTTGATGGGCTCCTTGATATCCGCCACGGCTTTCGTGTTGCCCGGAAGATGTGGGAAGGCCACCACGGGGCGGAGCTCCGAGAGATTGATTTCCACCGTCCGGCAGTATTTCGCGTCGGCATCTGCCTCCACGGGCTCATAGGGCTTCTTCACACGCCCCTCCACATATTCCCTGGTCACCTCGTCAAAGGGGAAGATGCCGTTCTTGCCGCCCGCCTCGATGGCCATGTTGGCAATGGTCAGGCGGTCCGTCATGGAAAGCTCCGCCACACCCGGGCCGGTGAACTCCAGGGACTTGTAGAGGGCGCCGTCCACGCCGATCATGCCGATCAGTGTCAGGATGACATCCTTGCCGTTGATGTTCCTGGGCTTTTTCCCTGTGAGGTGAACATTGATGGACTCCGGAACCTTGAACCATGCCTCCCCTGTGGCCATTGCCACTGCGAGATCCGTGGTGCCGACACCCGTGGAGAAGCCATTGACCGCGCCATAGGTGCAGGTATGGGAATCCGCGCCGATGGTCAGCATGCCGGGTCCCACGATTCCCATCTCGGGCAGGATGACATGCTCGATGCCCACACGGCCCGCCTCGAAATAGTTGACGAGCTTGTGCTTCCTGGAGAAATCCCTGACGCTCTTCGCGAGGTCCGCACTCTTGATGTCCTTTGCAGGCTGGAAGTGATCGGGAATCAAAGCGATCTTCTCACGGTCAAACACGGGCTTGCCGATCTTCTCGAATTCCTTGATGGAGGGCGGCGCCGTTACGTCATTGGCCAGCACCATGTCCAGCTTGCAGGTAATGAGCTGCCCCGGCTCCACAAAGTCCAGCCCTGCATGTTTGGCGAGAATCTTCTCGCTCATGTTCATCCCCATATCGAAAAACCTCCTAAGAAATACACATGTTTACCAAAAATCGGCTTACACCCAAAAGCGTAAGCCGATTATTCAGTTCACTCTACAATCAGAACTGCAGATCCTTCTTATCCTTGAGCCAGGACATCATGCTGCGGAGCTGGCCGCCCACCTTCTCGATAGGATGCTCTGCATGGATGCGGCGCTGGGCAAGGAAGTTCGCACGGCCTGCTGCGCGGTTCTCAAGGAGCCAGTTGCGGGCAAAGGTGCCATCCTGGATCTCCGCAAGGGCCTGCTTCATGACCTTCTTCACTTCCGGCGTGATGATGCGCGGGCCCGTCATGTAGTCGCCATACTCTGCCGTGTCGCTGATGGAACGGCGCATCTTTGCCATGCCGCCCTCATACATGAGGTCAACGATGAGCTTCATCTCATGGAAGCACTCGAAATAAGCGATCTCCGGCTGATAACCTGCCTCGACGAGAGTCTCGAAGCCGTTCTGGATGAGATGGGTCACGCCGCCGCAGAGGACAACCTGCTCGCCGAAGAGATCCGTCTCCGTCTCCTCCTTGAAGGTGGTCTGGATGACGCCTGCACGGGTGCCGCCAATGCCGCGGGCATAGGCCAGGGCAATATCGAAGCACTTGCCCGTTGCATCCTGCTCCACAGCGAACACATCGGGAACGCCGCCGCCTTCCGTATAGGTGCGGCGAACGAGATGGCCGGGGCCCTTCGGGGCAACCATGAAGACATCCACATCCTCAGGAGGAACGATCTGCTTGAAATGGATATTGAAGCCATGAGCAAAGGCAAGAGCGCTGCCGGACTTGAGGTTCGGCTGGATATCGTTCTTGTAGACATCCGCCTGCTTCTCATCGGGAATCAGGACCATCGTGATATCCGCCTGCTTCACAGCTGCGGCAACGGGAAGAACCTTGAGTCCATGACTCTCAGCCGCTGCCTTGGACTTGCTGCCCTCATAGAGGCCGACAACGACATCGACGCCGCTCTCCTTGAGATTCAGTGCATGTGCATGGCCCTGGCTGCCATATCCAATGACGGCAACCGTCTTGCCATTCATGATCTCCCAGTTTACATCCTGGTCATAATAAGTTTTTGCCATAGTACTCCCTCTCCTCACAATGCTCATAGATGGTATGCTCGCCGCGTTCCAGCGCAATCAGGCCGGTACGGATGACCTCGATGATGCCATAAGGCGCAAGCAGGCGCGTAAACGCCGTCACTTTCTCATCGTCTCCCGTAATCTCGAAGATCAGGGTGGTCGGCTTCACATCAATGACATGAGCCCGGAAGAGCTCTGCCATCTTCAGTACATCCAACCGGTTCGTATCATCCGCCTTGACCTTGATGAGCGTCATGCCGCGGCAAACCGAGGCAGCAGTGTCCAACCGCTGCACTGCCTTTACCACAGGCATTTTCTCAAGCTGCTTTATCATCTGCTCCACGAGGTTCTCATCCCCATGAACCACAATGGTAATACGCGAAAACTCCGGGGACTGGGTAACGCCCACCGACAAGCTGTCGATATTGAATTCACGCCTTGAAAACATGCTTACGATCCGAACCAGGACACCTGTCTGGTTCTCCACAAATACTGACAATACATGTTTCATGGACAACTGGCCTCCTTCTGCGGAAAAACTTCCAGCCCGTATAGTATACCACGCATTTCAAGGTGTTTCAATGCATAATATTGCAGTCATGAACAAAATTATTTCTGTAGGATACAAAAAAGCCCGAATCCATGCGACGTGCACATGAACCCGGACTTCCCTTGGGCATTTCACCCGGAAAATTGCCGTAGGGCAATCTCCTCTCACGGTACCAAGATCGGCTTTGCCCTAAGTTGCGCATCGTGCAATTACTTCCCTGTGATTGCGGACTGCTGTAAGTCACCGACATGTATACTGCGTTTCTGCTGGGCTAGTTCCGAACCTACAAACCATTATGAATCCCCTCATATTGTCCCTAGAGAGGAGATGCCTGGCATCTGGATTATTTTATAGGTCAATTGTATCATATTTCAAAATCATCGTCAAGCATAACGGGAATATGCTTTCAATTAAGAAAACACAAGGAATTCAGGATTTTCCGGCGTTCTTTCCCTGGGAAATCCTTTCCAAAATACAAATGTATACATGGAAATCTGCCCATTTCCGTTGAGACTTTCATCCTAGGGCGTGTTGATAAACTCCACCTGCACGATGCAGCGGTCATTTTTCCGCCTGTCTGCGTCATCGAAGACTTGACGTAGCTCTGCTACGACTGCGCCTTCGCTTCCTTGCCAAACGAAAAACTGTCTCGCTGTATCGCACAGTTTCCGTTTTTCAACACGCCCTAATCTTGCTCATCCCAAAAGATTGCGATATGATAAAACCATCTAAACCCCAAAGGAGTCCCAAAATGAAACAAAGCATCCATATCCCCAACACGGAAATCCTCCCGGATATCCCCGAGCCTCTCCTGAGGTGGTACCGCGCTCAGGCGCGAAGCCTTCCCTGGCGGGACGAGCCCACACCCTACCGCGTCTGGCTCTCCGAGATCATGCTGCAGCAGACGCGGGTGGCCGCTGTCATGCCCTATTTCGAACGTTTTCTAAGCGCTTTGCCCGACGTTCCCTCCCTGGCTGGCTGCGATGAGGAAAACCTCATGAAGCTCTGGCAGGGCCTCGGCTACTACAACCGGGCGAGGAATCTTCAAAAAGCCGCCCGCATCATCATGGAAGAGCACAAGGGATGTATCCCCTCCTCCTTTGAGGAACTTCTCACCCTTCCCGGCATCGGGCGTTACACGGCTGCCGCCATCAGCTCCATCGCCTACGGCGGCAGCCATCCAGCCGTGGACGGCAATGTGCTCCGCGTCATCACCCGCCTGCTCCTCTGCCCTGCCGACATCCTGAAGGACACGACCAAACGGACCATTGAGGAAAAGCTTCAGGCAATCTACCCGGAAGGAGAAGGAGGTGATATGAACCAGGCCCTGATGGAACTCGGTGCCACCATCTGCCTGCCCAACGGGGAACCCCATTGCAGAGACTGCCCCCTGCGCCGGCTCTGCCTTGCCCATGCAGAGAACTGCATGACGGCCTATCCCCGCAAGCAAAAGAAAAAGAGCCGCCGCAGGGAGATGCTGACCATCCTGCATATGGAAAGGAACCATCTCATCGCCATCCGAAAACGCCCAAAAACCGGACTGCTGGCGGGGCTTTGGGAGCTTCCGCATCTCTCCGGCCACAAGACCGAGGAAAAGATCCGTCACTGGTGCCAAAGGCGCGGCTATCCCCTGAAGTCTATCTCACCTCTCCCCCCTGCCCGTCACATCTTCTCCCATGTGGAATGGGACATGGTTGGCTGGCACCTTGACCTGGCCTCCTCTGTCATGGAGGAAAGCACAGCCTATGGACAGGACTCCCCCCAAGAGGAATTCCAATGGCACTCCATCGAAACCATTGCCCTGGAATACAGTATACCGGCAGCCTTTCAATACTACCTCTATCCTATTGGAAACAATGAAATTTAAAGAAGGATTTCACGAAAAAAGCACGAATTTATTATTATGAAAATTAGCCTGATAACCTGATTTCGTCAAGCATACATGATTATTTTGCGAGGTGTCGCCCATGTTCAACATCTTTTCTTCCAGCAGCAAGAAGGCCCAAGCCTCCCCCCTCTCTCCAACCGCCAAGCCAGCCGCTCCGTCGCAGCACGCTGCAGTGCAGCCGCAGCAGGACATCCGGACGGCTTATCTAAGCGAACGCGAACTGGATGCCCACAACCTGAAATCCCTTTGCGACGTGGCAGAAGGGCCGGCCCTGATTCTCGGCTTCCTGTCGCCAGACCTCGCCATGGACAGTGTTGCCCAGACCATCAAGCGTGAAATCCCCGGCAATGCAAAACTCATCATGATGACCACGGCAGGGGAGCTCTGCCGCCCCGCCAACAGCGCGACGCTGTACTGCCCCGCCGATGAAGGGCGTGGAAAGATCTTGCTGCAGGCATTTTCCAACCGCATGATCGAGGACACCTATACGATGGACATCCCCCTGCACAATGAAGATCTGCGTTCCAAGAGCGTCACCATGAGCGTGAATGACCGCGTGGAGCTCATCCAGCAGGAAATCAGCCGCCACAAGGTTCCTTTCCGCATCAGCGTGAACCACACCTTTGCCCTGGTCTACATCGACGGCGTGTCCGGCTGCGAAACCTTCCTCCTCCAGGCGCTCTTCAACGCCGGAAAATACCCCTGCCCCTTCATCGGAGGCAGCTCGGCCGGAAACCTGGACTTTGCCCATACCTATATCTTCAACGGGGACCGCACACTGGAGAACCATGCCGTTGTCACCTTTGTCCGCCTGAAAAAGGAATACCGTTACGGCATCCTCAAGACACAGGCCGTGGAACGCACGGGAACGGTCTTCACCGTGGGCAGCGCCAACACAGCCCTGCGCTACATCGAGACCATCAGCAATCCCAACGGAGGGCAGACCAGTTTTCTCCAGGCACTCAAGAACCACTTCCATGCAGGCACCGTAGAAGAGCTCCAAAACGCCATGCAGGGGTACACCTTTGCCGCAGATGTCAACGGGGAGGATTTCATACGAACCATATCCAGCATTGACGGGCCAAATGACCGCATCTACTTCTTCTGCGATGTCGTCACCGGCGAGAAGCTCCATCTCCTCAAGAGGATTTCCCTGGAAAAGACCCTCACCCATGATATCCAGGCCTACCAGCAGGGCAAGAGCGCCATCATCGGCGGCATCCTCAACGACTGCATCCTGCGCCGCCTGGGCTACCCAGGCGAAATCATGCATATCGACCAGTTCCGGAATCTCCCCGTGGCCGGTTTTTCCAGCTTCGGAGAGGTCAGTGGTCTGCACATGAATGAGACCCTGACCGCCATCTTCTTCCACCATGTGCCATCGGGCACTTCCTTCAGCGATGAGTACGTCGACAACTTCGCCCTGTCCTATGCGAACTGCCAGGTCTTCTTCTACAATCGCGTCATCGTGCGCCAGCAGCAGACGGAAGCCCTCAAGGACAATCTCATCCGGATGTTCCAGGATTACCAGGCAAAGATGCCCAGCATCGTGGACGCCATCACCCATATCTCTGATGACGTGGAGATCATCCAGAGTTCCATCCAGCAGCTCGCCAACGGCATCGATGAGCAAGGCGGCCTGTTCACCCAGCTCATGCAGCGCAGCAACGACATCACGCCGAAACTCGACCTCCTGAGCCAGAATACGCAAAAGATCAAGGACGTCATGAAGATGATCAACGAGATCGCCGACCAGACCAATCTTCTCGCCCTGAATGCCGCCATCGAGGCTGCACGCGCAGGCGAGGCGGGGCGGGGATTCTCCGTGGTGGCCCAGGAAGTGCGCAAGCTCTCGGAAAACACCCAGCAAAGCCTCCAGACCTCGGATGAGGCCATCAATGTCCTGCTCCATGACGTGAAGGAAATCGATGACATCCTCGCAGAGAACCAAACCTTCGAGGGACGCATCAGCGAATTCGATGCAAATTTCAATGCGCAGATGAAAGAGCTTCACAAGAATCTGGACGAAGGCATCCGCCACATCCAGAACTCCACCCGTTCCATCCGCGATCTGGAAAGCATCAACGAGGCTACCCGTCTCCAGATGGACCAGCTCACCACCACCATCCACAATATCGAAATGGGAATCTAAACGAACAGTTCCCGCA
>JAFSWY010000244.1 GCA_017444295.1 Selenomonadaceae bacterium
CGGGAAAACTCCGCGCTGTCCGGGCGCATGGCAGGATCCTTGCTCATGGCCTTCATGACGACAGCCTCCACCACAGGCGCAATCTCCGGATTGTACTGGCGCACGGGCACAGGCTCCTCCTGCAGATGCTTCATGGCAATACTGACGGGATTTTCTCCCGTAAAGGGCAGATGTCCCGTGAGCATCTCATAAAGCACCACACCCAGGGAATAGACATCGGATTTCGGCGTGATGTAGGTTCCCTTTGCCTGTTCCGGCGAGAAATAGTGAACCGAGCCGATCACATTGCCGCTGTAGGTCATGGTGGATTCCGTGACCGCCCTGGCAATCCCGAAATCCGCAATCTTGGCATGCCCATCCGGCATCATGAGGATATTGTGGGGCTTGATATCACAATGCACGATATTGTTGGCATGGGCCATGGCCAGGGCATCGGAGATCTCCCTTGCGATCCGCAGGGCATCCTCCACGGGAAGATGTCCCTTTTCCTGGATCAGGGACTTGAGGGTATTGCCCGGGACATACTCCATGACAATATAGTGGTCATCACCGGAAATCCCCACGTCAAAGATATTCACGATATTCGGGTGGGAAAGTCGGGCCGCAGCCTGAGCCTCCTGATGGAACTTCCCTATAAACTCCTCATCACGCCGGAACTGCTCATGAAGTATCTTTACCGCCACAGAACGATTCAGCACTTTGTCCTGTGCCCTGTATACATCAGCCATTCCACCGCTGCCAATCAGTTCCTGCAGCTCATAGCGCTGATCCAATACACGCTGTACCATGATAGGTCCTCCTAATTTATTTATCCAGACTGAGCACGATCTTCCGCGCAATCGGCGCTGCCTCTGCGCCTCCGCCGCCGCTGTTCTCAACGATGATGGAAAAGGCAATGCGGTGGCTGCCGATGACAGCGGAGCCGATGAACCATGCATGGTCATCCCCGCCGGGATTTTCCGCCGTGCCAGTCTTGCCTGTGACTTTCACGCCGCTCACCTTGGCCGCTGTACCCGTCCCCTTTTGGACAACTTCTTCCATCCACTCATTCATGAGATTTGCCCTCGAGCGCGTCGTGGCCGCAAACCATTTCACCGGTGTGTGCTCCTTCACGATGACGCCTGTGGGAGAAACCACCTGCTGTATCATGTAGGGCTTCATGACCACGCCATCATTTGCCATGGCAGCGGCCAGAAGAGCCATGCGCATCGGCGTCACGAGAAGCATGCTCTGCCCGATTCCCACCTGGGCGATATCCCCCATGTCCAGAGAAGAAAAATCCGGCAAATGGGACGCACTCTCCTGCAATTCCCCATCCGTCAGCTTGTCGAACCCGAACCTCTGGAATCCTTCCTTTAAGGGTTTGGCTCCCATGCGCATGGCGAGTGTGCCAAAGGTCACATTGCAGGATTTCACAAGGGCCTGCTCCAGATGCACGTCGCCATGGACTTCCCCGTGGCTCTCCCGTATACTGGAACCGCCGCCCACATCCAGGGAACCGGTGCACTCAAACACCTCATGGTCATCCGTGATTCCCTGCTCCAATGCGATATCCGCAATCATGGGCTTGATGGTGGAACCCGGAGGATACAATCCCTGAAGGGCACGGTTGAGCAACGGGCTGTCTTCCCTTTCCAGCATGGCATTCCAATCCCCCACAATGTAATTGGGATCATAGGATGGGCTGCTGACCATGGCGAGCACGGCGCCGGTATCCACATCCAGCACAACCACTGCCCCACGTCTGCCTGCAAGGCCGTCAAAGGCCGCCTGCTGTGCATCGGAATCAATGGTGAGCCGCACATCATTGCCCCGACTCGACTGAAAAAGCTGGGCAATGGGGCCCATGCGCATCACTTCCTCCGTGATGCCCAAAAGGTCACGGTTTGCATAGCCCTCGATTCCAGAGCTTCCGATTTCTTCACTGAAATATCCCGTAACAAATGCCATGGATTCTCCCATGGGATAGCTGCGGTTCCCCGGCTGGGTGCTCTGGGCCAATGCCCTTCCCTCGGAATCCAGGATGGAACCTCGCTGGACATCGGCTTCTGCCTGGGCGTTTCTCTGGTTCAGGGGATTCTTTGCCAAACCGTCCGCCGCCACCGACTGCAGATAGACGACATAGACCGACAGCATCCCAAGGCATATCAGCAGGAATGCCGCCACCTGGAGCACATACCGCTTGATCGTGCGATTACCCATGGGCATTCCTCTCCTTCCGTGAAAGGGAAACCATGACCCCCAACAGGATGAAGCAGGAGACTATGGAACTGCCGCCGTAACTGACAAAGGGAAGTGTGATCCCCGTCAGGGGAAGGAATTTTGTCACACCGGCAATGATGATGAATGCCTGGAGGAAAAAAACAATATCGCATCCGGCCACAAGGAAGATCTGCCCCTCCTCGCGGCATCCCAGGGCAATCCGGATCCCCTCATAGAAGAACAGGGCATAGACCAGCATCAGCAGAAGGGAACCGATGAGTCCCAATTCCTCGGCCACCGCCGCAAATATGAAATCCGTATGGACCTCGGGAATGAGTTCCGGATGCCCGTGGGCAAAGCCCGTGCCCCAAACCCCGCCGGAACCGAAGGAGAACAGGGACTGGACCACCTGATAGGCCATCCCGCCGGGATCCTGCCAGGGATTGAGCCAGATATCAAAGCGTACCCTGACATGCCCAAACAGGGCATAGCTGACAGCCGCAGCCACCCCAAAAAAGAGCAGGGCAATGAAGACATAGGATTTATTTCCTGTTGCCATATAGGTCATGAGAACTGCAATGCCAAAAAAGAGCAACGCCGCGCCCAGGTCCTTCTGCACCACGAACATGAGAATCGCGATTCCCCAGATGAGGAGCAGCGGGGCAATGAACCGCAAAGGAGGCAATTGAAGAAAAAGCAAGCGAAAATTCGGCAGAGAAAGTACCTGCCGATGGTCACTGAGATATGCGGACAGAAAGAAGACCAGCAATATCTTGCCAAATTCCGATGGCTGGACCCGAAAAGGACCCAACAGCAGCCAGTTTCGGCTGCCTCCGATTTCCGTGCCGAAAAAGATGGGCAGACAGAGAAGGAAAATGCATGCAAGGCCAATCAGATACTGGTATTGCGTGAACTTCTTGAGAATATTTCCCATCCTGAGCATCGCAAGGAATACGAGCATGCCGATGATGACCCATCGGATCTGCGGGACCAGCAGGGCGGGCTTCAGCCGTGCAATCATGACAATCCCCACGCTGGACAGTAGCATGGCGCAGGGAAAAAGCCATGTATCCGGCTGAGGGCGGCTATGCAGGAGAAGCGCCTGAATGAACGCTGCCAGAAGGATCGCTGCCAAAAGCCAGGGAAGATATCCAAGCTCCTGCGCAACCTGAGGCAGGGAAAACGCACCATTGAAATGCTGCTTCAGGAACAGTACCCCAAGGCCCAGCAGCAGGATGCCCAGGGGAGCCGCAAAAAGGCTCCAGCTTTTGCTACTCATCATAAACCGCAACAATAGCTGTGATATTGTCATTCCCGCCCGCAGCTAGAGCCTTTCCTATAAGAAATGTTGCCGGGTTCTCCACGTCTGCCTGCAATACGTCCCGTATTTCCTCATCGGAAACCATATTGGTAAGCCCATCCGTGCAAAGGAGCACCTTGTCTCCCCGTTCCACGGAAAAACCACCCGTATCCACCTTCACATATTCCTCAACGCCCACCGCACGCGTCAAGACATTCTTTCGCGGATGGTTCCTGGCTTCCTGTTCCGTGATGGTCCCGTTCTCCACCAGTTCCTCCACATAGGAATGGTCCCTTGTCATCTGGCGCAATTCTCCCTGATGAAAAAGGTAGATGCGGCTGTCCCCCACATGGGCCCAGGTTCCCCTGCCACCCTCGCAATGAAAGATTGTCGCTGTGGTTCCCATTCCCCTGTATTCCGGAAATTCGCGCACCTTGGACAAGATGGCGCGATTCCCCCGACGGATGGCCTTCTCCAGCAATCCCGCATCCACAGGGGACTCGTTATGCAGCAACACCTGGCGAACCTCATCCACCAGGGTACGGCTTGCCACTTCTCCCGCTGCATGGCCGCCCATGCCGTCCGCAACAATGTATGTGGTCTGGTCCAGAACAGCCCCGCAATCCTCATTGGTCTGACGGACATGTCCCACATCCGTGCCCTCATATATTTTCGCCAAAGCTCTCACCTCTCAAACTTCAGGGTAAGGAACCCAATGCGGATCAGATCGCCAGCCTTCAGATACGCCTTGCCGTTGAGCTGGCGGTCATTCACATAGGTATGGTTCCTGCTGCCCAGGTCCTCTATGACATAGAGATTGTTGCGAAGAAAAACAACGGCATGGTGGTGGGACACAAAACTGTCAAAAATCCTGATGTCATTGTCCGGGCCGCGGCCAATCCGAATCTCATCGGAAAAAGCAAACCTCCGCCCGACCTGCTCCTCATCACCGGACTCCACCACCGTAAGCATTGCCTCACCCACAGAAGCCTTTGCCTTGTCGGACAGTTCCTTTCCCGTTTTTTTCATATCGAGCCATATATAACGAACGCTGCGTGACACAAAGTACAGCAGCCACAGCAGCATGCCATATTCCATAATGACACTGAGTATCTTAATAAAAAGCGCCATGGTCGGCAAGTCAGATCACCTCATAGAGCAACAACGTGTTTCCCGCCCGGATCTCGTCCCCGGATTTCAGGCAGGCCGCTTCAATCCTTTTCCCGTTCAGGAAGGTACCGTTCAGGCTTCCTGCATCATGAAGCACATGCCGATGCCGTTCATAGGCAATATAGGCATGGAGTCTCGATGCTTTTTCATCCGTCAATATGAAGTCATTCTTGTCCCTGCGGCCGATATAGATCTGCTTCTCCCCAAACTCCAGGATGGCATCCACATCCTGGCCCTCCAGCACGGTAAGGGACACGATCCTGTACTCCCGAGGCAGATCCAGGGGCACTTGAAATTTCTTGCGCTCCAGCACCAGGGTATGAGGCGCTTCCTCATCTGCCTGTTCCACTGCATTTTCCGTGAAACAGGATTGCACCTCGCAAATGCCCAGCTCCACGGTCTGGCTTTTCTGGAGCCGGATGCGAAGTTCCCCATCCATGAAGCACTCCTGGCGGATCACCTGCTTCTCCACGGCCTCATACAGGGCATCCTGCACCCGCTTCGCGCAGAGGCGCTGATAGTCCTCCGCATTGAGAAACAAGGTATAGTCATTGGGGACGATCACCTTGTCCTCCCATTGCTTTTTCCGTTTCACGACTTCCCGCTCCAGCTGTTTCAAGAGTTCCACCGGTTCCAGATTGCTGGAAAGCCGTTTGTTGAAAAAACCTTCGATATGATTCTCAAGGAAAGATTCCCATTTTGCAAATCCCATATCGGGTCCCTCCTCACAAAGATTCCTTATCCCATGCGCTGATTCCTGAGCTGCCCGCATGCTGCCTGGATGTCCGCGCCCATTTCCCGCCGCACGGTCACGGCAACATGATGTTCCGCAAGGTACTGCTCAAACCAATCCACCCTCTGTTTGGAAGGGCGGTAGAGATTCCTCTCCACCACCGGATTGATGGGGATGAGGTTCACGCTTGCCAGCTGGCCGCGCATGAGGGAAACCAGTTCCCTTGCCTGCGTCTCTCCATCATTCACATGGTCGATGAGGATGTACTCATAGGTCACCCGCCGCTTCGTCCTTTCCCCATAAGCCCTGCCGGCCTCAATAAGACTGTCCAGCGGATACTTCCGGTTGACCGGCATGAGCCGGGAGCGCAGGGCATCATTTGGCGCATGCAGGGAAATGGACAAGGTCACGGGAAGATCCTCCTCCATGAGCCGGTAGATATTGGGCACGATGCCCGAGGTGGAAAGGGTGATATTGCGGTAGCCCATTCCCATGACATAGTCCTCATGGCAAAGCCGCAAAAAGGAAAGGACATTATCATAATTCATGAGGGGCTCACCGGAGCCCATGATAACCATGGTATCCAACTTCTGCCCCGGGGCCTCTTTCCTCAGAACTTCCTGGATGTGGATTGCCTGGGCAAGGATTTCCCCCGCCGTAAGATTCCGCTCCATCCCGTGCAGGGTGGAGGCGCAAAAGGCACAACCCATATTGCATCCGGCCTGGGTGGAAACGCAGATGCTGTTTCCATAGGGCTGGCGCATGAGCACGGTCTCCACCGCCGTGCCATCGGCAAAGCCCAGGAGGAATTTGCTGGTCTTCCCGTCCGATGAGTCCTGCCGGTCCAGACCTGTGGCGCGGAAAATCCCGTAATAACCTGCCAGCCGTTCCCGCAGGTCCCTGGGCAGATTCGTCATATCCCCGAAGGACAGAATGCCTTTCCGGTACATCCATTCAGCGATTTGTTTTCCCCGATAGGGCGGCAGCTTCCACTCTGCCAATTCGTTGGCAATTTCCCCGGCACTCCAGCCGAATACATTCTTCAAGACAATCCCTTTCTTCCCATGCGGGCAATGAAAAAGCCATCGATGCCATCCCTTTGGGGATAAAGCTGCACCATCTTCTCCTTCCTGCTTCCGCAGGGCAGGAAACTGCCCGCATCCTCCAGAAAGAAATCCCCGTGCTTCCCAAGAAACTTTTCCACGACCTGACGGTTCTCCTCCCCTTCGATGGTGCAGGTGCTGTAAACCAACACACCCTCTGGCTTGACGGCCTCGGCTGCGCTCTCCAGGATGGAAAGCTGAAGCTCCGGCAGTTCTTTGAGCATATCCGGCTGCTTGTTCCACCTCGCATCCGGCTTCCGCCGCAGGACCCCCAGGCCGGAGCAGGGAGCGTCCACCAGCACGCGGTCAGCCTGTCCCCTGTACTTCGCCCCGATTTCCCTTGCATCCATGAGACTGGCCCCGATGATGCGAATGCCGAGGCGGCTCGCATTTTCTTCTATGCGCTTTATCTTATGCTCGTAGATATCACAGGCGAGAATCATTCCCTGATTCCCCATGAGTGCCGCCATATGGGTTGCCTTCCCTCCTGGGGCGCTGCAGGCATCAATGATGAACTCCCCCGCCTGCGGGGAAAGGACATGGGCGACCAGCATGGAGCTTTCATCCTGTACCTGGCAGTCTCCCTGCTGCAAGGACTCCAGTGCATCCAGGGAACCATGGGAAGTGCAGAGGATTCCTTCCGGCGCCCATCTGGAGGGAACGACCTCAACCCCCTCTGCCTTCAGGCGTTCCAGCAGTGCATCCCGGCTGGTCCGCAGGGTATTCGCCCGCAGGGAAAGAACCGGCTGCCCATTATTGAAGGCACAAAGTGCCTTTGCTTCCTCATAGCCGAATTCCTTGATCCAGCGTCTCGCCATCCACAGGGGATGACAATATTCCAGTGACAGATGCTCTGCCTCTTTTCCTTTGCCCGTCGGAAACTTCGCCTTTTCCGGCTCCCGCACCGCTGTCCTCAAAACGGCATTCACGAACTTCACGGTGCCTGCA
>JAFSWY010000245.1 GCA_017444295.1 Selenomonadaceae bacterium
TACGTTCGCTTCCCCCTTTAGCACTTCCTTCACATTCAGCTGATAGCGTGGCGCTTCATCGCCCTGCATCCTTCTCGCCGATGCCACGACAATCATCCGCGATTGTGCAACACGCATCCAAAGGGAGTCTGTCCAGACGCAAAAGCTGTTCTTAGGGAGGGTGTCTGCCAAGTTTGGCGGAACACCAAGCGCAATTCTTACCGTAAAGAATGCGACTAGTAAAAAAGTTCTTTGATTGCTCATGAGTGCCTCCAGCTGAAATTAGCGCGAATTGCCGTTGTGAATCTCCTTTTCAGGCCAAATCTCATGAAGAAGATGTGGGCCGGAAGTGTTTTTGCTTCCCTTGAGATAGAAGCGGCGGTAGCATGGGGGGGTATCTTTCCCGTCTTTCCAATTGATCCCACATACTATATCGGGTATGTCTTCAGGATTGCACAAGGGAACATCCCCCATGAATCCATCTTTCCAAGCAACTAGCCCCTCGCCAGAACTAGTAAAGAACACTGCGCGACACCATTGGTCGTACATTTTGACAACGCTTCCGTTTTCGGCTAAAAAGACACTGCTTGTTCCTCCTTCACGAGAAAGGACGGCAAGTCTAGTCTCGGATTTCGTCAGATAATCTTGAACTATCAGTAGCGAATACTCCCCGTTTTCAGCACGGGACGGAACAAGTGCTACGCTGGGTATGCCAGGTCGGGTGAGCAACCATATTCCTGGATTCTTTGCCAATGCCGGAAATATGACATGGCATGGCGGAACTGTGAAACTGGATATCTGGAAACCGTAAGGAATCTCAATGAATCCGGAATCGTCAAGCAACCGTTGCGATGCCGCCACTTGTCGTTCGGCAGAGGTGCGGCATCCGACAAAGAGCGCACCTTGCATGGCTACAAGGAATATTAGGGTTTTCTTCCATCTACCGATATACATAGTTTCCACTTCCTTTCCACATTTTCAATTCCTGTTTCATCTTCTCGGGAAGCGCGAAGCGAATGGACGAATACTTCGGATCACTCCAAAGGCGTATATTTTTCCCTTCAACAGTAGTCGATGAGGGAATATTAAGTTGCACATAAGGGTCAAGGTGAACTTCAGCCATATCCGCAAGACTTGCAGCTGTACTCGTACATTGATTGCCGGTCAGTCCATAATTGCGCAAGAGGCTTTCATTGGAAACAAAGGCATCAATTTTAGCCTTAATAGCATCGTATTGCTCTTTGGAAATGGAAACGCTGAGTTCGGAATCGACTTTTGTGTGGCCGCCCGATCCTGGTTTCCACTCACCATCCTCATAGATGTACCATAACCACCGAGCAGGATTCGCTGGGTCCGCTTCCGGGATGTCCTTCATCGGAGATGGTGCCGTCGGCGGCATGAAAGCAAGGTAGGCAACACCTTTGGCATAGGAATAGAAATAACTGTTTGTAATTTTCTCATTTTTCTTAGGATCGCCATTTTCCCCGGAATGGCCACCTTCACTGACAATACCGTTTCGCACATCTTCCAACCTTACCCATGTATGACCAACTCCTTCGGCGTCTTTGGACGCTCTCTTTGCCATAGACTTGAAATAGGCTTCGCCGCTTGAATAATTGTAGCCAACAGTATCGACTTTTATCGTGAAAATGTAGCAAACCCCCTTCTTTGTTTTGATAGCATCGACAGTGCCACGGGAAACATGACCAAGGTAATCATATCGTTCCACCCCGTTGCTCCCGCAGAATGCGTACAGATTGTCCCCTCCGTCCTCCTCGATGGGGTCCCGTGTCAGCCACCGCCCCAGGTCGGGCGAGTAGTACCTGTAGCCGTAGTAGTAGAGGCCGGTTTCGGCATCGTAGTACTTGGTCGAGAA
>JAFSWY010000246.1 GCA_017444295.1 Selenomonadaceae bacterium
CGGTGATGATGCCTTGATGGTTCCACCTGTTCCCATTCCGAACACAGTAGTTAAGCATCAAGAGGCCGAAAGTACTTGGCTGGCGACGGCCCGGGAGGATAGGTAATTGCCGGTTTTTCTTTTACTACGAAATCTTAGCGAGTCAAGCCCGAAGGGCGTGGAATCGGTTAGATTTCGTGTAAGGGCGTAGTGCGAAACATCGTTTCGCACGGAGTTTATGGCGGCTTTGGTGAAGTGGTTAACACACTGGATTGTGGCTCCAGCATGCATGGGTTCGACCCCCATAAGTCGCCCCATTTTTTAGGGGTATAGCTCAATTGGTAGAGCAACGGTCTCCAAAACCGTAGGTTGTGAGTTCAAGTCTTACTGCCCCTGCCATTGGATGTATAGCCTCCTCCGTTTCAGTGACGGTGGAGGTTTTCTTTCGTTTCATGCAATATTTTCTGGGGATTTGAACAGGAACAAGCAGAATTTCATCAAAGAGAGGCGGCATCTTTGCGATGCCGCCTCTTGAAGTATAGCCGATCTTAATCGAGCGTTTTCGGTGTATCATAGGAATCGGTATGCATGTATTCCCGATCGATGACCTCTCCATCGCGGGTGTAGATGCGGTAGATGGTAGGATGCATCCTGGAGCCCTCACTTTCCAGTGAGATGGTATTTCCCTGGAGGTCTGACTTTGCGCCGAGGATATAGATGGTCAGGCAATCGCCATAGGTTCTGGAAAGCAGATAGACGTTGTGGGGCAATTGGTTCATGAATTGGAAATCCAGAAGGCCGTCTGCAACCGTGGCATCGCGCCCGGGAGGACAATAAGCGGAAGGATAGAAATGCGGTGTGCGCAGGGTAGGAGTCAGTCCGGCAAGCAGGACTGCATTGTAGAGTGTGGAGCTCACCTGGCAGACACCGCCGCCTACATCCTGTTCCATCTTTCCGTCGATGATGACGGGAGCATCCTTATAGCCGGCACTTGCTGTACGCTGTCCAACCGTATTATTGAAGGAGAAGACGGTGTTGCTTCGGACGAGGATGCTGTCAAGACGGCTGGCAGCAATCACGATGTTGTCGCCGCGGTCACCGTAGTAGAAGACGGTAGTATAAGAGGCGAGGACGCTGTCAATAGGAGCAAGGTCTGCATCGACAATGGCAGGCGGCTGATCAGCAGGCTCAAGGACAACAATCTTGGGATGCTGGAAGGAAAGAAGCTGAGGCTCCAGGGCATCCACAATTGGCTTGGTATCCAAGGTTTTGCCAATGACACAGGGAATATGCTTCAGGGATCCATCCGGTTGAAAATCAATGGAGGCATTGACCGGCGAGGTATTCACCGTATTGGCAATTTCCTGGAGTTTATTGGCCAGAAGCTGGCGGTCATAATCGGCAGTGAACTCCACCGAGCGCCCGGTGATGGCATATTTCAGCTGGCTTATGAGGTTTTCCGGAGCAGTTCCTTCCCTGCCTATTCCATAGGCACTTTCCACGGCGCTGTCGACATTGCCATGGAGCTGGATTTCCTCAGGATTGATCGTCCAGGTCTTTTCCCCGTATTGCAGCAGGATAGCCATCTGGGAAATGCGGTTTTCGGCCGTCTTCTCAAAAAAACGCTTGGCATCTTCTTTTTTCATGCCCGACAAAGATGTCCCCATGGATTGTACACCCATGATGACACGATCCTTGTTGGCCGTTGACACGGAGACACAGCTAATGATGGCTATGAGCAGGCAGAAGAAAAAAGTGGAAAAGATGATGATTTTTCCGGTAGATAGCGATGAATGCATGATATTGCTCCTTGTTGATATACTAGAGAGCGTTAGAATTTCCCGAAGGGAAAGCTCTTACGCTCTCTGCATATACCGCGAGTGAGTTGTACCGAGATGTAAATTTTACTGTTCGCGAGTATAAATTCTTTCCTATTATAACTTTTCCATGAAGATGAAGCAATAGAAATTTGGACGGAATGGATATTCAGTATTTTTTCACGGTATTTCATTATGATAAGGGATATACTTGAAAAGAACAAAACCTTGGGACTGGTTTTGATTTGAGGGGGAAATGCAGATGCGTGTGCTTTTGGCTGAGGATGACAAGCGATTGGGAAAGCTCATCCAATATATGCTGGAGCAGAATGAGATTTCTGTGGAGTGGATCACCAATGGCAGTGATATTTATGAGTATGCCATGTATACGGACTATGACATCCTGATACTCGACTGGATGATGCCGGGAGAAACAGGTGTGGATGCCTGTGCCCGCTTGCGGAAGGAGGGCTATGAAAAGGCGATACTCATGCTGACGGCAAGGGATTCCGTGGAAGACCGGGTCACAGGGCTTGATGCCGGGGCAGATGATTATCTCGTGAAACCCTTTGAGTTTGCGGAGCTTCTGGCGCGCTTGCGTGCCCTGGGGCGGCGCAGCACCCAGAAAATCCAGCAGGACATCGTGAAGGTTGGGGACTTCACCCTGAACCGCACAGCAAAAGTTCTCAAGAAGAAGAAGCAAGTCATTCAGCTTTCTCCAAGGGAATTCCAGATTTTTGACCTTCTGGCGCAGAATATCGGCATTGTCGTGCCACGAGATATCATTCTGGACCGGATTTGGGGGCTGGAGTCCGATGTGAGTTCCAACAATATCGATTCCTATATGAAGATACTCAGGAAGAAATTGGAACCCGGTGATGGGCAGAACCTCATCAAGACGGTTCGCGGTGTGGGCTACAAGCTGGAGGCAGAGAAATAAGTATGTCGCTAGGTATGTTTGGAAAGGGGAGGAGGAGGCTCACCCTTTTCTATTCCTGCATCATGTGTGTGTTTCTTGTCGTGTTGATCTTTGGCGTGCACAGGACGATGGAATGGGCCATATCCTCGGAACAGGCAAGGGAACTCATTGATACGGCCTCCAATATTTCCGAGGCACAGACACATTTCAACCAGCATCCGGGAAGTCCCTTTGATGACAATAATCTTTACAAAAGTTCTAATGATCGTCTTTTTTTCTATATTTTTGACGATACCGGACGCCTGGTGAATTTTTCTCGTGCATCCTTCCGGATTGAGCCCTTTATTCTGGATGTCATATCCTCCAGGGAAATATTGGAGGGAGATGTGTCGGTGTATGGCAAGCCCGATGAGAAGGGGCGCATCATCAAGGTGATGATGACCTCCTGTCGGGTGTACAATACGGTGGGGATACCGGAAACCGTGTACGTGGGGAAGGATGTCACGGCCATGTACAATGGAATGCAAAAGGCCACCTATGCCTTGATTTTCCTTGGTGTTCTGGCGCTCATTATTGCGACGGCGGTGGGGCATGTCATGTCCGGAAAGGCACTGGTGCCTTTGCGTGAAGCCTATGAGAAACAGAGACAGTTTGCGGCAGATGCCTCCCATGAGCTCAGGACGCCCTTGGCGGTGGTGCTTGCCTCGGCAGAGCTTCTGGAGAATGATCCGTCCATCAAGTCGCCATTTTTGAAGCAGGTCATCAGCGATGTCCGGGATGAGGTCAAGAAGATGACCAAATTGGTCAGTGACCTTCTGGTGGTGGCACGCAGCGATAACCAGGCCTTGAAGCTGAAGCTGGCAAAATTTGACCTGGCCGCATTGCTCCAGCAGACGGTTCGCGTCATGCAGCCCTTGGCGGATAAGAAGGAGATTGAAATCCAGACCGAGGGGGATATGAAGGAAACGGAGATTCAGGCAGATGAACAGAAGATCAAGCAGCTGGTGCTGATTCTCGTGGACAATGCAGTGAAATACACGCCGGAAAAGGGAAAGATCATTCTGGGGCTTATGCCGGTGGAGCGGGGATTGGTTCGCTTTACCGTGCAGGATACAGGCATTGGCATTTCCAAGGAGAACCAGGAGAAGATATTTGACCGTTTCTATCGTGTGGACAAGGCCCGTTCCAGGGAAATGGGCGGGAATGGGCTGGGGCTTGCCATTGCTCAGGAAATCGTGAACCTGCACAAGGGCAGCATCGCGGTGGAAAGCGAGCCGGGCAAGGGGACGAAATTCATCGTGGAACTTCGGACAAGACTCAGATCGAAACTCGTGTAACAGATTTTAAATACCTTACTGCCTCACTTGTTCAGATTTCCATCTGTTGCGTTGTCGTTCGCTTGACGTAGCTCTGCTACGCCTGCGCTCCTCCGCCTTGCAGATGAAAATCTGCCCTGCGTGATACAGCAAGTTATTAAAAACTTGTTACACTGGCTTGGACAGGCTGGCAGAAGTTTGATAAGCAGCAGGGAAAATATATCTCTATGTCGAATCCTTATGTATCAGAAGATTTTCGATAGGGGGTTGGTCGACTTGAAAAAAAACATGAAGCTGTTTGTCATCATGAAGCTGGAATATGGGGAGGGGGAGGAGAATGTCTTTTCCACCGTCCTCAATGTCACGTCCAGCAAGAGCACGGCAGAGACCTTCAAGGAGCATTACGAAGAGGAGTTTGCCGATGAGATCCATGCAAGCCACAGCGGACGCTGGGTTGCCATCCGCATGCATCAGTGCCTGATCCAGCTGGATGATGAGATCGTTGCCCCGGATATGTTCATTCGTTTCATCGAGGGAAGCGACAAGGAAATGAAGGAAAAATTCTGATAACATAAAGAGAAAAATAAAGAAGGCTGACGCAGTTGTGCATGCATTGCGCCAGCCTTCTTGCCGTGTCGATTACTTTTTCAAAACGGTCTCTTTGAGAACTTCTGTCATTGCCTTCTGGACGATGCGCATGACATCCTCCAGCACAGCGTTGTAAAGATCGCCACCGTCAGTGACGCCGCGACCGTTTGCAGTAATGAAGAACTTCTTGGGATGCTCCAATCCCTTATAAGCCTCATTCAGCTTATCCTGGACGAGCTGCTCCAGTTCCTGTCCTGTCATTCTAGTCACCTCTTTTCTGTGAAATAGGCTTTTATACATCTTACACAATTCTAATGTTCGACTAAAGATGCTCTAATTCCTGCAAAATAAAATAAAACTATGGAAAGTTCCTAGAAAATTATTTTTCGAGAAAGGTGATGGGACAAGATGATTATGACAAAAAAGATGATTGCAGGGATGATGGCAGGGGCTGTGCTGCTTGCCGGAGGGCTTACCTATGTACAGGCATCGCAGCAGGAGAATGGCAAACATGAACGCATTGAGCGCAAAGGGCAGCCGGGAATGATGCAGCCTCCGCAGATGGACACGGATATGGCGGCACAGAAGATCGCCGATACCTTCCATGTGAATAAGGACGAGGTTTTGGAGGCACTCAACGACAAGAAGGATTTCCGCAATGTAGGGCATGCGGCCATGTTGGCAAAGATCAGCGGCAAATCCTTCAAGGATGTATTGGCAATGAAGAAGGAAGACAACCATTGGAAGGAGATACAGGAATCCCTGGGGGTTACGTGGGAGCAGATGAAAGAGGAGATGAATTCCCTGACGGCAGCTCGCATTGCGGAGCATGGCAATGTGGATGAGAGCACCGCAAAAGCACTCCTGGAAGATGGCTATCTTCCGCATGACATCGAAGCAGCGGCGGTTCTGGCAGAGAAATCGGGCAAAAACATCCAGTCTGTTCTCGGAATGAAGAAAATCAATAATCGGTGGGAAGATATTGCAAAATCTTTGGGCGTTGATGCCAAGGCGCTTTGGAATGGCAGGGGCGGTTTTGGTGGCCCCAATGGAATGATGATGCCGCCGGGCGGTTTTGGAGACATGCATGCCAAGGGAGGTTTTCAGGGAGAACCGCCACAGATGCCTGGAGGCGAGGGATAAAATATATATGATGCCGTATAGAATAAGGAGCAATGCCGTTCTGTGGCATTGCTCCTTATCCTATGCGTTTATTTGCCGTTGCCATTACCGTTGTTGAAGTACATGATCAGCCCAGTGCGGTTGGTTACTCCGTATTTTCGGTAGAGTTTGGAGAGGGCCTTTTTGACGGTAATTTCCGCAACGCTCATGTGCTCGGCAATTTCCCGGTTGGACAGCCCTTGCCGGAGCAGGGTGACGATGAGCCGTTCCCTGGAGTCCGTCTTGCGGGAACCACGGAAGAGGCGCCGGTTCTTACGGGCAGCCTGCATGGCGAAAAGCTCTTTTTCTGCCAGCTTCGACCAGGCGATGGAATTGTTGAGATGGAAGATTTCCCATTTCTTTTCGATGTTGTTCTCTGCATCAATGATTTCTGGCTGCGGAAGCCGGCGGTAAAGAAAAGTGGAATGCTGGCATTCCCGCATGGTGTAAAGGCTGGTATTCTGCGGTTCCACATCATTGTTTATGATGCAGAGCCAGTAGTCCTTGCCGACGGGAACTGCACGGCAAAACTCCTCGAACAGCTTGCAGGCAAACATGGATGGTCGGCCTTCCATGAAAGCTTTCTTGACGGCATCCCTGCCTTCCGCATGGGCGGATTTTGAGACGCCCACCCAGATGATGTCCGGTGCCATGTAGTCAAAGAATACGTCCAGATTGTTCTCAACGTAATACGCATGGATGATCTTGCGCGTCAGATCGCAGATCTCTTTTTCCTCGTTGGTGGTTTTCATGTATCTTTACTCCTTGCATGAAAAGAATCACGTCTATTATATATCATATAAGGAATTTTTAAAGTATACATGAGTATAATTTTTAGGGGGTTTTAGCAAAATCATCTTTTTTGGGAAGAAATGCCTATGCTCAACAGGTTCAAGACAGGTATATGGTTGCCGATGCAGCGGCAGAGAATCGCCGCAAGCATGACAGAGCACAGGACTGCAATATACATGAGGATGGCAAGAGGCGCTGTCATGATGTGGCCGGAACGGGCCAGTGCAATGCTATAGGTCGTGAGGAATACGGGATGCGCCAGGTAGGAAAAATAAGAATGTCGTCCCAGGAGGGAGAACATCGGGTTAAGGAAATCCGGATATCTTTGGTAGGTGAATATCGTGAAGAAGAAGAGGGAAGCGGCGATGGTGTAGAGAACTCCCGCAGGGCAAAGCTGGTGCGCGGTGTAGATGGCCTCAAGCAGAGTGGCCCCTGAGAAGATGAGATCGTAGTAATAGCCCAGCAGGGCGGCAAGTGTCAGCCAGAAAGAAAGACAGATGCCGATGCGGTGCTCCTGCATGAACTTCTGGAATTCGAGGATATGCACAGAAAGCCATCCGCCGAGCAGGAAGATGAAGATGTAATGGAATACCCAATAATTCAGCCGATAGGCCAGGAATGGCTTGAGAAGGGAATCATCGGGCAGGTCCGCTATGAAGTAGTAAAGTGTGGCATTGAAGCTGGAAACATAGTTGAAGCCGATTTGCAAAAGCAGAAGCAGTGCCATGCTTTTCCAGTTCATATGCCGTACCATGACGATCCAGCATGGCATGAAGAGGTAGAACCAGAGCAGTATCACGAGAAAATACAGATGATACTGAGTCAGGCCAAAGAAGAAGAGGCGGACAAGCTCCAGCGCAGAGGGGAACTTGGCACCGTGGAATACGCTGTTGGTGATGATATAGAAAAAAGACCAGGAGATATAGGGGATGAGAACC
>JAFSWY010000247.1 GCA_017444295.1 Selenomonadaceae bacterium
ACATCGACCCGCTGGAATACGCCCTGCTCTTTGAGCGCTTCCTGAACCCGGAACGTGTGAGCATGCCGGATATCGATATCGATTTCTGCTATATCCGGCGCGAGGAGGTCATTGATTACGTCAAGAAGCGTTACGGCTACGACCATGTGGCGCAGATCGTCACCTTCGGGACCATGGCGGCAAAGGGAGCCATCCGGGACGTGGGCAGGGCCCTCAATATGACCTATGCCGACGTGGACCGCGTGGCGAAACTGGTGCCCAACGACCTCAAGATGACGTTGGAGAAAGCGTTGAAGGAATCCGCAGATTTTCGGAATGCCTACGCTGCCTCGCCGGAGGTGCAGCGTCTTGTGGACATGGCGCGGCGCGTGGAAGGGCTGCCACGCCATTCCTCCACCCATGCGGCCGGTGTGGTGATTGCAAGGAATCCCCTGACGGATTACCTGCCGGTGCAGATTTCCGATGGAACCCTTGTGACGGAATACGACAAGGACCATGTGGAGGAACTGGGGCTTCTCAAGATGGACTTTTTGGGACTCAGGACCCTTACGGTCATCAGCGATGCCCTGGAGAACATCAAAAAGAGCCGTGGGGAGACCGTGGATATTGAGAAGATTCCCCTGACAGATGACCTGACGGCGAAGATGCTCTGCCAGGGCAAGACGGGAGCCGTGTTCCAGATGGAATCCGGCGGCATGACTGCCCTGGTGAAGGATTTGCAGCCGGAAGGTTTCGTCGATCTCATCCCAACGGTGGCGCTCTATCGCCCGGGGCCTTTGGGGAGCGGCATGGTGGAGGACTTCATTGCCGGGCGCCACGGGAAAAAGCAGGTCACTTACATGCATCCGCTCCTGGAGCCGATCCTGAAGGAAACTTTTGGCGTGGTGCTCTATCAGGAGCAGGTCATGCAGATTGTGCAGGTCCTTGCCGGATTCAGCCTGGGACAGGCGGATCTGTTGCGCAGTGCCATGGGCAAGAAGAAGCATGAGATACTGATGGCGCAGAAGGAAAATTTCCTCAAAGGCTGCGCGAAAAACGGGATTGACGAGAAACTTGCAAATACGATTTTTGATCTGCTGACCCATTTCGCGGACTATGGATTCAACAAGTCCCACAGCGCGGCCTACGCACTGGTAGCTTGGCAGACGGCCTGGCTCAAGGCACATTATCCGCAGGAGTTCATGGCAGCGATGCTGTCCAGTGTTGTGGACTCCCAAAAGGTTGTCGGGTATATCGACCTCTGCCGCCGCATGGGAATCAGGATTCTGCAGCCGGATATCAATGCCAGCTCGGCGAATTTCAGCGTGGATGGGAAGGCCATTCGCTTTGGGCTTGCGGCAGTGCGCAATATTGGGGAGGCTGCCATGCAGAACGTGTCGGAGATCCGGGAGAAGGGCGGTCCCTTCAAATCCCTTCAGGATTTCTGCAACCGCGTGGATTCGAAAGTTCTCAACAAACGTGCGGTGGAAAGCCTCATCAAATGCGGCGCTTTTGATGCAATGGGCGCGAAACGCAGCCAGCTTCTTTCCGTTCTGGACAGGGTAATGGGGGAAGCGGCGAGGCAGCAGCGGGATCGCGACAGCGGACAGATGGGGCTTTTCACCGAGGAGGCCATTGGGGATTCTATAGAAATAGAACTTCCGGATATCCCGGAGGCAGAGAAGAAGGAAATCCTTGCCTGGGAGAAGGAAATCACCGGGTTTTACATCACAGGCCATCCCCTGGATGCATACCGTGACAAGCTGGTGAATTTCAATGGCCTGGACAAGCTTCTTCATGGTGGTGTCAAGGATAAGCAGCTGGCCCGTGTGGCTGGAATGGTAACTGCGGCGAAGCGCATCACCACGAAAAAGGGGGAAACCATGTGTTTCATCACCCTGGAGGATTTTACGGACAGCCTGGAAATCACGGTGTTCCCAAGAATCTTTTACCAGCATGTGAATCTTCTGGTTCCCGATATGCCCATTGTGGTCCAGGGGCGTGTGGACCTCGCAGATGATGGGGCGAAACTCCTGGCGGATTCCATATGGTCCCTGGAGGAATACCTGCCGGAATACTATCTGACGATAGCGCCGGAACTGGCGAACACGGATACCTATGAGAAGCTCAAGGTTGCATTTGCCGGGCATCATGGCGCACATGCGGTTTACATGCACGCCAACGGGCGGTGGCGAAAAGCAGGGGAACAGTACTGGCTGGACGGGTCGCCGGAAGCCTATGCGGCGATTGCGGAGATTCTTGGAAAAGAGGCTGTGCGGGTAAGGTAGATATAGCGGTGGGGAACGCCCGCCTTATGAAATGTTTCGCATGCCATGCAGAATTTTGGAAAGGCTTATGGTAAAATAGAGATTGGGATTTGAGGAAAAAACTTTCGTGAGAGGGGGCACACCTCTGAATGGTGCCTCTTGGTTGATGGTTGATAGGGAACAGGGAGAGCAGCCATGAATTATTGGATTGTTGTTGTCGATGATGAAACCGTAAGCCGGACACGGGCCATGGATATCCTGAAAGAGGAGGACATGCGCGTCACTTGTCTGCGCTCAGGACGGGAACTCTTGAAATTTATGGTAAAAAATACACCGGATTTGATTATCCTGGATATCCTGATGCCTGAAATGGACGGATTTGAAACATATCAGGCACTGCGTCATATGGAAGAGCATATCGGACGCAGCCCGACACCGGTCATATTCCTGAGCGCCATGGAGACGAACGAGGCGGAGTCCCGCAGTCTTGAGCAGGGGGCCTCTGACTTTATCCGCAAACCTTTCCATAAGGATAGTCTCATCAAGCGCATTGTCAACACGTTAAAGAATAACGAGACCATCAAGAACCTGACGGCAGAAGCGACCATCGACAAGCTGACAGGTTTTCTGAACAAGGAAGCCGGCACCCGCAAGGTATCAAAGCTTTGCGAGGACAAGACAGGCATGCTGATGGTTTTTGACCTTGACAATTTCAAGCTGGTCAATGATATTTACGGCCATGGCATGGGAGACAAGATCCTGAGGGCTTTCGCCGATATTGTAAGGCATAGCATCAGGGCGCAGGATGTTATGGCAAGGATTGGTGGGGATGAGTTCCTGGCCTTTTTCTGCAACATAAGCAATGAAAATGCGTTGGACAGCCTGACCCGCAGGCTCAACCGCCAGTTCTACAAAGAAGCTTCCCGTCTTGCAGGCGAGGGTTTTGACATACCTCTGGGCATCTCCGTGGGCGCGGCTCTGGTGCCGGAGCACGGACGGGATTTTGAGACACTGTTTTCCATGGCGGACAGTGCACTTTATCGGGTAAAACAAAATGGAAAACACGGTGGCAAGGTGTATCATCAGGAACCCGTCACGGGCTCGTCACGAGAGGAAGATATCAAAAGGGAGCTTGTCCGCATTATACGGATTGTCGAGGAACGGCATAGCAGGGGCGGTGCCCTTTCCTTGAATCTGGAGCAGTTTTCCTTCGTCTATCGGTTTGTCAGGCGGTTTTATATGCGATATGGCGGAATGGCCATCCGGATGCTGTTCATACTGTCCGAGGAAGAAACCGATGGGGAGCGCGAGTACAGCCTGAAGGAGGCTGCGGAGAAGTTTAGCCTCTGTCTGCAGGATGTGCTTAGAAAGAGTGACATGATCCTGCGAAGCAGGCCGAACCAGTTCTTCCTGCTCCTGCAGGAACTCTCTGAGGAAGATTTCCCCATCGTGTTCCAGCGGATTATGGATGCATGGGAGGCCACGGATGCCCATGACGGCATTCATCTCGATTACATCGTGGACCCCGTCGTTTATGAAAAGGGAGCCTACGACAAGAACGGAGCAGCCTTCAGGAGTGAGAAAGTCTAAAGCGTGTCGAAAAACGGAGACTGTGCATTACAACGAGACAGTTTTTCGTAGGACAAGGATAGGTCCGGAAATGGTGAGGAACGATATGAGGATATTGCTGTCGAATGATGATGGGATTCAGGCGGAGGGCATTCAGGCTCTGGTGAAGGTGCTGTCCGGGAGCCACGATGTGGTGGTTTGTGCGCCGATGCGGGAGCAGAGCGGCATGGCCCATGCGCTGAATGTCCACAAGAGGCTGGAGATTGCGCGGAACAGGGAACTGGAGGCGCGTTATCCCGTGGAGGCGTGGATGATCGACGGAACGCCCACGGATTGCGTGAAAATCTATCTGGAGGCCATAGCAGAAGGCT
>JAFSWY010000248.1 GCA_017444295.1 Selenomonadaceae bacterium
GACAGGCTTTACTTTGCATTGTCTGAGGAGGGTGTGATACCAGCAGGGCAGACGGAAATTTTGCTTCCTGCTTCCTGTATGGAGACAGGCGAGATTGGGAATGATTACATGGCGGGGGAAATCAGCACCATTGTGGACCCGATACCATACGTATCAAAAATGACGAACATCACAAAGACCGAGGGCGGGAGTGAGCGCGAGGAGGATGAGCATTACCGGGAGCGCATCCATGAGGCGCCGGAGAAGTTTTCCACGGCGGGGTCATATGGTGCATATCGGTATTGGGCCATGACAGCCAGTTCCCTGATCGCTGATGTCCAGCCATACGGACCGGAGGAATCTCCCGGGACTGTAGAGCTTTATGTTCTTTTGGAGAACGGTGGAATACCTGGCGAGGAAATGCTTTCCAAGGTCATGGATGCCGTGTCTGCTGATGACAATGGCGTGAGGCCATTCACGGATCACGTGGTTGCCATGCCGCCGGATATCGTTTCGTATGGGCTTTCCATGGAATACTTTATCCTGTCCGGTGCGGATGCCACAGCCACAGAGAAGGCGGTAGAGGCTGCTGTGGATGACTATGTTCTCTGGCAGAAGGAAAAACTCGGACGGGACATCAATCCGGATGAGCTTACCCATCGGCTGAAATCCATCAGCGGTGTCAAGCGAGTGAATATCCTCTCCCCGGAGTTCACAGCCTTGGATGAGCGGCAGGTGGCCGTTGCGAACGGGATTCGCCTGACCATGATGGGACGTGAGGACGAATGAACATCAAAGATTATCATCTGCATGAGCATTTGCCAAAATCCATTGATACGAAAAACGTGAGGGAACCTGCGGAGGCAATCTGCAGACAGATCCATAAGATCAACCCGGACATCCTGCTCCTATATGGCAGCATTGACGAACTTCCTTCGGAGCTCCTGGACCATCTGTCCGCCCTTTGTCATGTGGACAACTACGATAGCGGATACAGCCTGGATGTCAAGAGGAAGCTCATAAAGGACAGCATCCTTGTCCACAAGCATAAAGGGACAAAACTTGCCATAAAGACACATATCGCCAATCTTTTCGGCGATTCGCACATTGAGGAATGGTATGAGTACGGAGGGAACCCTTTCACCTTCCGCATGGCCATTGATGGGGAAGGCGTGTTTGACGAGACACGCGGCATTTCGGAGCTGCTTGAGGCAGTGAAATCCGTCAAGAATGTAAGGTCGCAATGGGACCGCGGAGATAACGGTGGCATATCCATTGGATTTTCCGAGACCCTTTCCATGTATATGGTGCTTTCCAATGCCATCCATGGCACAGCAAAGGCAGGCATCGAATTGCCGCTGGATGAGACGTACCTTCGCTATACCGCTGGTATCACAACAGGGCACTCATATCACAAGACAGTACGTGCCGGCCCCGTGGAGCTTTCGGCAGTGCTCCCCGTGCTTCCGGCGTTTGCCTATATCCATTCCGGCTTTTCAGATATTCCCGCCAACCTGGATGACATGCCTGAGTGGATGCGGAGCATCACGGAGCCATCCAGGATTCTTTACAGGCCAGGGATAGCATACGGGAGCAGCGGGCGGCAAAGGATACCGCTTGCTATTCCGGACGCATCGGTGGTTTACCCATCTCCTACAATAGCGACGGGGAAATCCGGCAGACGGCTTTACGGCATCGCGCTCCCAGAGGACAGCCTCTCATGCATCCGTATCGGACATGCGGGAGCCATTACAGGGCGGGGAAATGTCCTGGCTGACATGGGAGACCTTGCCGAGTGGATTGCAAGCATAGGGGAGCCGTCACGGGTAGCGGTAAGGATTGCTGTTGAGTCAGTCGCACGTGGCAGGAAAATCCTGCATACCGAAATGCCGCAAAAGGCTGCTGCAGGAATCATGCTCACAGCATCTGTTCGGCCAAGTGGACGGAAATCCGTAGGCACAGCAACAGAAGATATCCCGGACTTTATGCGGGGATTTTTGGAATCATCGACGCTTGCGCCGCGATATGCGGTCAAAATCATTGGAACCGAAAGACGCAGATTTTTCCCTGCCCTGCCGACGGATGCAGACGCATCGATGCTGGCAGGTTTTGCCATGGGCGCAGGAGGCAGGAAATCCATCCCTCTGGCGCCGCCAGGGAATGCCTTGATTGGCTGCATCATTGTGAATGCCCATGCCAGGACAGGGCGCATCATAGTGGGAGCTGACAGGTGCGACCTGCTGCCCGGCAGAAGGACAAGGGCGCACGTCGGCATCATGCAGGCCGGGCTTTCGGCAGTAGGATAAAGGAGGGAAAGAGCATGAACAGAGTAGTTATGATTTTCACAGTTTTGGCATTAATGCTATCCGTGTTGGTGGGGTTGAGTGTTGATGCAGTAGGCTTTTGTCAGGCGAAAGGGGAATGCAACATGGAAAAGAAATTCGGAAACATTGAACTGGGTGGCACCTTCGGCGGGTACGAGATCGTAAATCTCCCCGCAACGAAACTGCCGCAGGATGTGGCCAGCGCGGTGGGCGTTGTCAACAGTACGCCGCTTTTGGGAGCGACCTATAACCCGATTTGGTACGTCGGGAAACAGACGGTCAACGGCGTAAATCATATTTTTGTCGCGGAGGACATCCGCGCAACGAAAAACAAAGATGTATCCATCGTGGGGCTTGTAATCAACGTTCCGCCGGGAGAAAATGCCTTTAATGGCGAGGGCGCGAAGGTTGTTCGCATTATCGAGAGCGAGGAACTTGCGCCGGAAGTACAGGCGGCTTTTGCCGATGCAGAGAAGCACCTGATTGGCGTTTCCTACAAGCCCGTTCTGTATATCGGTTCCCAGGTCGTGCGCGGTGCGAACCACTATATCGTCTGCGAGGCGAAAGGTATTTATCCCGGCGCACAGCCCTATGCGGCGGTGATATGCCTCAACATTTTTGAGGGCAAAGCGTCTGTTGTAGGTATCGCCCCCATTTCTCCCGGTGAAAAGGAAAACCTCTGCGGCTACTCCTTTACTTGGTGACCGGAAACGAGAAATTGAAACTCAAAAGAGCCGCCTTGCGTTTGCAGGGCGGCTTTCCCTGTATGTAGGGGAGCGGAAATGGGTATGGTGAACAGGAGGAGTGAAACGCAATGAGCAGCATGCTTTCAAAAAATGAGTTGAGGCACGTCACACCAAAGGAACTGCAAGCCCTTGCGGAATCTTGCAGGGAGCGCATCTGGGAGGCGGCAGGAGGGCAGGGGAGAGAGCCGAAAATCTACCTCCACTGGAGCGCTGGCCGTTACGGGCAGTTCTGGGACGGCTACCATGTGCAGATTGACGGGGACGGGGAAATTTACGTCTACGGCGACCTGGATGATGTTCTCTCCCACACATGGAAGCGCAACACGGGGGCGGTTGGCATCACGCTGGCCTGTGGCTACGGAATGGACACGCATGGGAACCTAGGTGAATGCCCTCCGACGGAAAGGCAGATTGAGCGCATGGCAGAGGCGATTGCAGCAGTTGCGGCAGGGCTTTGGCTCACCATCGACAAAAGCCATGTCCTCACCCATGGCGAGGCGGCGGACAACGAGGACGGACTGAACTGTCACGAGGACTACGGCCCGCGAACCACATGCGAACGTTGGGATTTGGAATATCTTGGGACAGACAAGTCTCCGTCCTTCAACCCATGGGCAACCGATGGAAGCCGGGGAGGGGATGTCCTCCGTGGCAAGGCGAATTTTTATCGTTACGGGCCGCCTGAAGCGCAGGAAAAGGCTTGGCAGGAAGACCTCGGAAAAATCCAGAAAGAGCTCACAAATGAGGAACGGATTTGGAAATTCCTGAAGGAGATGGGGCTGAACGATTTTGCCGTTGCCGGAATCATGGGAAATCTCTACGCCGAGAGCGGACTTTCCCCCATCAACCTCGAAAACTACTACGAATCCAAACTTGGCATGACCGACGAGGAATATACCGCCGCCGTGGACAACGGAAGCTATAGCAAATTCATTCACGACAGCGCGGGCTACGGCCTTGCCCAGTGGACGTACTGGAGCCGCAAGCAAGGGCTGTTGGAGATGGCGCAAGGCAAGGGCGTTTCCATCGGCGACCTCGATATGCAGCTTGAGTATTTGTGGCAGGAAATGCTTGGCTACCATGGGATGATGGCAAAACTGAAGGCTGCAACCTCCGTGCAGGAAGCATCCAATGCCGTGCTGCTGGAATTCGAGCGTCCCGCCGACCAAAGCGAGGCCGTGCAGTTTGCCAGGGCAAGGATGGGACAGGACTTCTATGACGAGTATGCAATCACAAGCAGGCTGGGAGAGACGGAAAGGGAGGACGAGGAAATGCGGTACAACACAGTGGACGATGTGCCGGAGTGGGCAAGGCCGACCATCGAAAAGATGATTGACAAGGGGCTCCTAGGAGGAACGGGCGGGACAAACAATCTTGACCTTTCCTTAGACATGATCCGGGTGTTTGTCATCAACGACAGGGCGGGGCTGTACTGATGGGGAAAATCATCGTGCATTCTGCGGAAAAACTCACGGCGACCGACATCCAGAAAGTCCGCTACCTTATGCGGATGGCGCGGGACAGGGACACCGCCCTTGCGAACATCTTCCCGGAAAGGTTCAAGCGACGAGACGGAAACGATATCTATTTCGATGCGGGCAAGCGACGCTGGTGTATTGAAATAGATGGGTGACATAAAATGGTGATAAACGGCGTAGAAATAGAGAACAGCCGACTTTTGACTGAGTCCGAGATTCTTGAGTGCATCGCGCAAGCCGAAGCCAAGGCGAACGCACCGATTGCCAGGATTCGACTGACAAAATTGAAAGACGGTGGTGTTCGTGTGGATTATATCACCTTCACCCGGAAGTTCGAGCGTATCCGCCGTATCACCGAATACCTCGTCGGCACCATCGACCGATGGAACAACGCCAAGCGTACAGAGGAGAGCGAGCGGGTGAAGCACGCATAGGATGCTGGACCCCAACAATAATGAGTTTGTGATAGTTTGAAAGGGCCGTATCAATTGAGATACGGCCCTTTCTTTATGCAAAAATTTTGCATAAAAATTCCTGCGGCTTGTCTAAAATTTGCCTACATTTTGCCAACATTTTGCCTACAAAATGATAAATTGCACTAAATTGCACTAA
>JAFSWY010000249.1 GCA_017444295.1 Selenomonadaceae bacterium
AGATATGTACCCGTTCGTTAGCGGGGAGTTTAAGCCTCTGGAGCATTACATCAAACGCAAGTAGCTTGCCCTTCGGGACGGCAAAAGCGGATGCGAAACTCCCTTTACGGGAAAGAACGAGGAATGAAACGTAAAAGTTAGATTTTCTTTTAAAATGTATAGCTTTTTATAAGTTTTCAGTAACGGAGCAATATGAAAAGACACAAAAAAATCCTTTGTATGGCAATATTCCTGTTTCAGCTCCTATGGGGAATCTATGCTACTGAGGTTCAGGCACAGGAAACGCCCGCTATGATTGACCAGCCGATCATCTGGACAGAAAACAGGGAACAATTGATTCTCGAATATGCACAGACTCATTATGGCCTTTCGGAGACACATATTGTCCCTCAAGCCGTTGTAGTGCATTGGACGGCTGGTGATACATGGGAATCTGCTTATTGGACCTTTTACCATGAGGATCGTGGGGACGGCACATTGAACGTGGCTTCCCATTTCATCGTAGACCGGGACGGCACGATCTACCGCCTGACCGAGGAGACAGCGCTGAACCGCCATGCCATCGGCTACAATTGGTGCGCCATTGGCATTGAGAACGTTGGCGGCGTCGATGGTAAAGAGGATCTTACCCAGGAGCAACTGGAAGCCAATGTGCAGCTCATACGGTACCTGCACCAAAAATACCCAACCATCCGCTATGTATTCGGCCACTATCAGCAAGACATCGCAAGGGACAGCGGACTTTACATCGAACATGTCGATGGCTACCATTCCATAAAGATCGATCCCGGGCCAATCTTTATGCGAGGGCTGCGGCTCAACCTGGAAAACGACGGTCTGATCTTTTACCCGGAAAAATTTTGATAAGGCAGGAAGCGCCTCCCTTGGTCGATGGGAGGCACTTTTTTCTGTTCAGTTTTGTGCCACACAGAAGGTCCCATTCCTTTTCTCCTGCCAAATACGCCTATATTATGAATATTTTTCAGCAGAATATGCTATAAATGAATATTTCTAGCCCTTTCCCACCTATTTCCACTCTTCCCCCTCACAACCCAAAAAACCGCAAGTCTCTTGAGACAAATATCTCAAAAAACTTGCGGCTCTTTTTATGCCAATTTATCCGTTCAATTTCTTCGCTAAAAGCTCGTTGACCATCTGCGGGTTTGCTTTTCCCTTGGACTGTTTCATGACCTGGCCTACGAGGGCACCAATGGCTTTTTTGTTGCCGCCCTTGTAGTCTTCCACGGCCTTCGGGTTGTCCTCAATGACCTTGTCGACGATGGCCTCGATGGCCTTGGTATCCGTGATCTGCACAAGACCCTTGTCCTTGACGATCTTCTCCGGGGCATCGGGATTCGTCCACATCTCGGAGAACACCTTCTTGGCGATTTTGCCGGAAATCGTGTTCTTCATGATGAGCTGTATCATCTGTCCCAGACGCTCCGCCTCTACCGGCGACTTGCTGATGTCGATGCCCTCGGCGTTGAGGTTTTTGGCGAGATCGCTCATCATCCAGTTCGCAGCCAGTTTCGCATCGGCACCGGTGGCGATGACTGCATCAAAATACTCCGCCATCTGGCGCGAGCTCGTTATGATGCCGGCATCGTACTCAGAGAGGCCGTATTCCTTCTCCAGACGGGCACGGCGGGCATCGGGAAGCTCTGGCAGGCTCTTCCTGTAGGCCTCGATCTCCTCCTCCGTCGTGATGATGGGGGGCAAGTCCGGCTCGGGCATGTAGCGGTAGTCGTGGGCATTTTCCTTGCTGCGCATGGAAAGAGTGATGCCACGGTCAGGATCCCAGGTGCGGGTCTCCTGGATGACATGCCCGCCGTCCTCCAGAACCTCTGTCTGGCGCTCGATCTCGTAATTGATGGCATCCTCCAAGGACTTGAAGGAATTGATGTTCTTCATCTCCGTGCGGGTGCCAAGCTCTGTCGTCCCCACAGGACGCAGGGACACGTTGATGTCTGCCCGGAGGTTCCCCTCCTCCATCCGGCAGTTGGACACATCGATGTACTCAAGGATTGCCTTGATCTTTTCCATGTAGGCGCGGGCCTCTTCTGCCGAGTGCATGTCCGGCTCCGAGACAATCTCGATGAGAGGGACGCCGGTCCGGTTGTAATCCACGTTGGAGGTGGCAGAGTCCTTGATGTTCGTTCCCGAATGCACCAGTTTCCCCGCATCCTCCTCCATGTGGATGCGAGTGAGGCGCACACGCTTCTTCTCGCCCTCAATATCGATGTCCACCCATCCATGCTCTGCAATGGGCAGGTCATACTGGGAGGTCTGCCAGTTCTTCGGCAGATCTGGATAGTAGTAATTCTTGCGGTCGAACTTGCTGTAGTTGTTGATGGTGCAGTTCGTGGCAAGGCCCGCCTTGATGGCAAACTCCACCACTCTCTTGTTCACTGTCGGAAGCACGCCCGGAAGCCCAAGGCACACGGGGCACACATGGGTGTTCTGCTCTGCGCCGAAGGTGGTGGCACAGCCGCAGAAAATCTTCGTCTTCGTTTTCAGTTCGCTATGTATTTCAAGGCCAATCACGGCTTCATACTTCATCAGTTCTTCCCTCCCAGCTGTGCCATCTCGTTCCTGAAGTTCTGGCTTTGCTCGTAGGTATAGGCAGCGCGGAGGATGGTCGCTTCATCCAGGGCCTTCCCGATAATCTGGAGACCGATGGGCATGTGCTTTCTGCTGTAGCCGCAGGGAATGGAGATGCCCGGCAGTCCTGCGAGATTCAAGGGGACGGTGCAGATATCCTGCAGGTACATCTGCAGTGGATCTGCGATCATCTCCCCGATCTTGAAGGCGGGCGTCGGAGCCGTGGGCGCCATGATGACATCCACTTTTCGGAAGGCCTCCGTATAGTCCTGCTGCACGAGGGTGCGTACCTTGAGGGCCTTGAGATAATAGGCATCATAATATCCGGCAGAAAGGGCATAGTTGCCGATCATGATGCGGCGCTTGACCTCCTCGCCGAACTTTGCGCTGCGGGTGTTGGTCATGAGTTCCACCACATCGGCACCATCCACACGCTCACCATAGCTTACGCCGTCATAGCGCTCGAGATTTGTCGCCGCTTCTGCCGGAGCGATGAGGTAATAGGTGGAGATGGCGTAATTCGTATGGGGAAGGGAGATATCAATGACCTCCGCCCCCATCTCCTTGAATTTGCCAATGGCTTCCCGCACGGCCTTTTCCACATCAGGGTCCATGCCTTCCGTGAAATACTCCTTGGGAAGGCCGATCTTGAGTCCCTTCACGTCCTCCACAAGGGATTTCGTATAGTCAGGAACCGCTGCCGCACTGGAGGTGGAGTCCATCTCATCCAGACCTGCAATCACGTTCAGGACATGGGCGCAATCCGTCACATCCCTGGTCAAAGGGCCAATCTGGTCAAGGGAGGATGCATAGGCCACAAGGCCGTAGCGGGAAACCCGGCCATAGGTCGGCTTGAGTCCCACGACGCCGCAGAAAGAAGCCGGCTGGCGGATCGAGCCGCCTGTATCGGAGCCCAATGCCCAGATGGCAGTGCCTGCCGCTACCGCAGCGGCACTGCCGCCGGAGCTTCCTCCCGGCACGCATTCCGTATTCCAGGGATTGCGCGTCGGATAGTAAGCGGAGTTCTCCGTGGAACCGCCCATGGCAAATTCATCCATATTGGCCTTGCCGAGGATGACGGGATGCTCCTTCTGCAGCTTCTCCATGACCGTTGCATTGTAGGGGGGCACGAAATGCTCCAAGATCTTCGATGCGCAGGTGGTGGGAATCCCCTTGGTGCAGATATTGTCCTTGATGGCACCGGGAATCCCTTCCAGGAAGGAGATCTCCTCCCCCTTTGCAATCCTCGCATCTGCCGCCTCAGCCTGCTTCAAGGCCTCATCCCTCGTCTGGGAGAGATATGCCTTCACATCATCCTCCACCTCATCGATGCGGGAAATGACATCCTTGGTGAGCTCGACAGAGGTGATTTCCTTTTTCACAAGCATGTCATGAAGAACATGCGCCGGTTTATCGTATAGTCTCACTTCAAATCCTCCCACAATTATTCTTCCAGTACCCGAGGCACCTTGAAATAGCCGTCTTCCTTCAAGGGTGCGTTGGAAAGGGCCAGTTCCCTGTCAAGGGACGGCTTCACCACATCCTCACGGAACACGTTCTGTATGGGGAGCGCATAGGTCGTGGGCTTCACATTCTCCGTGTCCACGGCCTTCAGATTCTCCACGTAAGTCAGGAACTTGTCGAGCTGCCCAATGTATTTGCCGGATTCCTCCGCCGGAATCGAAAGGCGGGAGAGAACCGCTACCTTATCCAGATCTTCCTGCGTAACCTTCATATCCTCATTTCACCACTTTCAGCGCCCAGTATTATTTCTTTTTCGCAACAGCCGTACGGATGGAAAGCTCGCGGAGCTGTTTCTCCTCCACCGGCGAGGGCGCATCGGACATGACATCGCGTGCGCTCTGGTTCTTCGGGAATGCGATGACATCGCGGATGGAGCCGCGCTTCGCCATGATCATCACGAGACGGTCAAGGCCGAAGGCAATGCCGCCATGGGGGGGCGTGCCGTACTGGAAGGCATCCATCATGAAGCCGAACTTCTCATGGGCCTGCTCATGAGTAAGGCCCAGAGACTCGAAGACCTGCTCCTGCAAGTCTGCATTATAGATACGGAGGCTGCCGCCGCCGATCTCCACGCCATTGAGAACCATGTCATAGGCATTTGCCTTCACTCGGCCCGGGTCGGTCTTGAGGTACTGGATGTCCTCGTCCCGCGGCGCTGTGAAGGGATGGTGCATCGCCTTCCAGCGCTTCTCTTCCTCGCTGTACTCATACATAGGGAAGTCCACGATCCAAAGGAATTTCAGCTCATCGGGATCGATGAGGCCGCGGCGGCGTCCCATCTCGAGGCGGAGCTGCCCGAGGGCCTGTGCCACCACAAGGCGCTGGTCGGCAACCACCAGCAGGAGGTCCCCCGTCTTTGCACCGGTTGCTTCGGCAATCTTCTGGAAGGTCTCGTCACTGTAGAATTTCTTGAAAGGGGACTTGATGCCCTCCTCGCTGTACTGGATCCATGCAAGGCCCTTTGCCCCATAGATCTGGACGAACTGAACCAGGCCGTCCAGTTCGCGGCGCGGGATATTGGCATAGCCGTCCACCTTGATGCACTTGACCTGCCCGCCATGCTCCAGAACGGCATTGAACACCTTGAAATTAGAGCCCTTGACGTACTCGGAGATGTCCATGAGCTTCATGTCGAAGCGGAGATCCGGCTTGTCAGAGCCGTAGTTGTCCATGGCATCGTCCCAGGTCATGCGCAGGAAAGGCGTCTCCACCTTTGCACCGATGGATTTCTCAAAGAGTTCCTTGATCATGTCCTCCATGATGGCAAGGATCTCTTCCTGGTCCATGAAAGACATCTCAATGTCCAGCTGGGTGAATTCCGGCTGACGGTCCGCCCTGAGATCCTCGTCGCGGAAACAGCGGACAATCTGGAAATACTTCTCGAAGCCGGCCACCTGCAGGATCTGCTTGAAGATCTGGGGAGACTGGGGAAGGGCATAGAACTCGCCGGGATTGAGACGGCTGGGCACGAGGAAGTCCCTTGCGCCCTCCGGCGTGCTCTTGCAGAGCATCGGTGTCTCGATCTCAAGGAAGTCATGCGCATCAAAGAAGTCGCGCATGACCTTTGCCACGCGATGGCGAAGCATGAGATTCTTCTGCATCTCGGGACGGCGCAAATCGAGATAGCGGTAACGCATGCGGACCATCTCGTCCACGTCAATGCCATCCTGGATGTAGAAGGGCGGCGTCTTCGCCTTGTTCAGGATGCGGAGCTCCGTGACAACGACCTCGATCTCGCCCGTCTCCATGTTGGGATTGATCGTGTCCTCACTGCGTCCGCGTACCTTGCCGCGGATTCCCATGACGAACTCCGTGCGCAGGGACTCTGCCTTGTGGAAGGATTCCTCCCCCATGGCTGCCTCATCAAATACCACCTGAACGAGACCGGAGCGATCCCTCATATCGACGAAAATAAGCCCGCCATGGTCGCGGCGACGGGATACCCATCCGCAGAGCACAACCTCCTGGTCGATGTTCCCCTTGCGAAGTTCGCCGCAATGATGGCTCCGCTTCATTCCTTGCAATGTTTCCATGAACCTTTCACCTCAGTTATCAACTTTTTGACAATATCATCGATCGAAACCTTCTGCTGCTCGCTCTTTTCCATGTCCTTGAGCATGACAACAGATTCCTTGATTTCATCCTCACCCATGATGATGGCAAAACGAGCCGCAGACTTGTTTGCCTGTTTCATCTGGGCCTTCATGCTGCGCCCTGCATAATCCATGGCAGCTTTCAGGCCTGCATCCCTGAGCTTCTCCAGGAGCCGGAAGGCAGGAAGCCTTGCTTCCTCTCCCAGGGCAACGACAAAGACCTCTGTGGGAGACGTATGCTCGGGAAGCAATTCCTGTTTCTCCAGGGCCAGCAGGACTCTTTCCAGTCCCACTGCAAAGCCTACCGCCGGTGTCGGATTGCCGCCGATTTCCTCGATGAGCCCATCGTAGCGACCTCCCCCAGCTACCGCACTCTGCGCACCCAAGGGAGCATACTTGATCTCAAAGGCGGTCTTCGTATAGTAATCGAGACCACGAACCAGCCTCGGATCCAGCTCGAATTCCACACCGACATCCTTGAGATAACGCTGGACCTCATCGAAATGGGTCTTGCACTCATCGCAAAGGCAATCCGTGACCTTCGGGGCATCCTTCATGAACTCCTTGTCCGCATCCGCCTTGCAGTCAAGTATCCTGAGGGGATTCCGCTCAAAGCGGTCATTGCAGTCCTTGCAGAGTTCCCCAAGCTTGTCGCGGAAAAAATCCTGAAGAGCCTTGCGGTACATCGGGCGGCATTTGGGGCATCCCACGGAATTCAGGCTCAGCTTCAAGTCTGAAAGCCCCAAGGATTTGAGGAAATTCACCGCCAGGAGAATCACCTCGGCATCCACGGCAGGACTCCCCTCGCCCAAAGCCTCCACGCCAAATTGATGGAATTCCCGCATGCGGCCTGCCTGGGGCCTGTCATGCCGGAACATGGAACCGATGTAAAAGAGCTTCGTCAGCGCATTGTCCGCATAGAGCTTATTCTGGAGATAGGCGCGGACTGCCGCCGCAGTATTTTCCGGCCGCAGGGTGATGCTGCGGCCACCCTTGTCGAGAAAGGTGTACATCTCCTTGTCCACGACATCGGTTCCCTCACCGATGCCACGCTGGAAAAGCTCGGTGTGCTCGAAAATCGGCGTGCGTATTTCCTTATATCCATAGCACGCACATATACCGCGAATCTTTTCCTCCACATACGTCCAATCACCGACACAGTCAGGAAGGATATCCTTTGTGCCGCGTGGGGCATTCGTCAACATGAAAACCGTTCCTCCTGTCCGCCATAGGCCTCTCTTAAGAGCCCGGCCCGTTTTTCTATATAGATATCAATGTCGCGCAAATACGTCACAAGATCCTTCGCGTTGAAAGAGGATTTCATGCGCTTTGCCCGGAAGTCGACGACCTTCGTGGTGGCAGCACCGCCAATGCCGAGAATCGTCTGGTGCTCCTCCATGATCTGGATGTTGTACATGCCCTCTGCGCCTTCCCTGCAGCACCCTATATTCTCCAGTTGCCCGCTCATGTAGCCCTGGCGGTAGAGATAATAGGGGCGCATGTTGGCCGCATGTATGTACCGCATGGCCACCTCGGACATGCGGCGGGTCTCCTCATCGCCGGGAAGCTCTACATGCTCGTTCTCATCAAGCTTCAGCTTGAGATTGGAGCCGCGCTTCAAGGCCAGGGCATGCAGGGTGATGTCATCGGGCTCCAGTGCCGTGACCTTTCGCATGGTATCCTCCACGTCTGCCGCAGTCTCCCCCGGCAGTCCCAGAATGAGATCCATGTTGATGTGCCGGAAACCCGCGCCCCGCAGGGCATGAAACATTTCCACGATGGCCTCCGGGGTATGCTGCCGGCCAATGAGCCGAAGGGTCCTCTCCTGCATAGTCTGGGGATTCACGCTGACCCGCGTGACATGATGATCCTTCATGCAGGCAATCTTCCCGGCGGACATACTGTCGGGACGCCCCGCTTCCACGGTGAATTCCACGATATTTGCGCCATAGAAAGAATTATATACCATATCCATCATTTCGGCAAAAAAATTATCGGGCAGACTCGTAGGCGTCCCCCCGCCGATGTAGATATTCTGCACTTGAAACCCGTAACGCTCGACTTCCAGCTGCGCCGCCGCCATATCCTTCGCCAATACATCCATGAATTCCCTCAACTTCTTCTCATTGGGAAGGAGATTGGAGGGAAAGGAACAGTAGAGGCAGCGGGTAAGGCAGAAGGGAATCCCCACATAGATGCTGATGGTTTTCTCGTCCGAGGAATCCAGGAAAGGAATCTGGCGAAAAGCCATGGGCACCATCATGGATGCCTTTTCCCTGCTGCATGCATAATCGGACTCCAGGCGCGAAATGATAGCATCTTCCTCCATCCCGCCGCGAATCCAGCGATGCACGATCTTCGTAGGCCGGACCCCATGAAGAATGCCCCATGGAGCCGGAGGAAAACCGAACTTTTCCCTCAGCAGCCAATAGAGATTGAGCTTGATGAGGCGATGAAAGGCGGCACTTGCGCGTTCATCTGGCCTGCCTTCGCCCTCCCGCTCCAAGGTCTCCCTTTCGTCCAGGGCAAGGATCGTGACCACCCGCATCGGATTTTCGGAAACCCGCCGATTGCAGATATTCCAATGGACATAGTCTGCATCCGGAGCATCCTCCTTCACCTCAATGCGGAAGAGCCGGAAAATCTCCTTTACGACCTTGACAACCACCTGATGCTCGCTGTTCAGCGAAAAGCTGTTAATCTTCAACCGAATCCTGGCACTCCTTGCAATAGCCGAAGAACTTGACCTGATGGTTCATGATCCTGAACCCTGACTTGCTTTCGATATCCTGCTCCAGATTTTCCAGCAGGTCATCCTCGAACTCTGTGACCTTGCCGCATTTCGTGCAGATGAGATGGTGGTGATGGTGGGTGTCCGGATCGATGGCATTGACCTCATAGCGGCTGCATCCATCCCCGAATTCCATTTTCTGGAGGATTCCCAAATCACTCAAGAGTTCCAGGCTGCGGTATACGGTGGCCAGGCCGATTTCCGAATGATTGTCCCGCAGTATCCCATGCACATCCTCCGCACTCAGATGCTCTCCCGGATGATCCAGGAAGATCTGGAGGACAATCTGCCGCTGCGGTGTCATCTTGTGCTGCCGTTCCTGCAATTTTTGACGCAAATCCTCCATCGTGAACGTTGTCGTCATATCCATATCTCCTCATGAAATATAATTAATACATTATTATACCTGTGCAGTCCCCATGGCCCTGGCAACGCTGTATACATCCTTGATCTGGCGCAGCCGATGCATGAGGCCGGCAACCTGTTGGGCATTCCGCACATCAAGTCCCAGCAGGACATTGGTCGTTTTGTTTGCCCGATTGGGATTCGCATTGACGGAACGGATATTGAACTTCATTTCCGAGGGCACTGCCAAGATCTCTGACAGGATACCATTCCGATCATTGCAGATGACCTCCAGCTCCACCGTATAGCTCTTGTCCAGTCCCACATCCCAATTGACCTCGATCATGCGGGAAAAATTCGTATCGTTGATGACGTTCGGGCAATCCGAGCGATGCACGGAAACCCCTCGGCCCCGTGTGATATAACCGGTGATGGAATCTCCGGGAATTTGGTTGCAGCAGCGTGCCAAACGCACCAAGAGGCCGCTTTCGCCTTCCACGAGCACGCCATGGCTCGACTTGCTTGCATTTCCTTTTTGCGGCTGCTTGAACTTGCTCAAGAGTTTGGAGACATCCGGCGGCGTATTCTCCCGAATGGAATCCTTGTGCAGCTCAACGAGCTTTGAGAGGATGCCCGGCATGGCAATGCCGCCATAACCCAATGCCGCCAGCAGGTCCTCCTCATTTTGGATGTTCAGCTTTTGCGCCACCAGTTGGAGACGTTCATCGCTTACGACATCCTTGGGATTATAGCCAAGATGCTTGGCCTCCTGGATGAGCATCTCCCTTCCCCGTTCAATGTTCTCCTCCCGCTTTTCCTTCTTGAACCAGGAACGGATCTTGCTGCGCGTCTCGGAAGACGCCACGATATTCAGCCAGTCGCGGCTGGGACCATTGTTTGCCTTGTTCGTGATAACGGAAACGATGTCGCCATTCTTGAGCTTGTATTCCAGTGGAACAAGCTTGCCGTTGACCTTCGCCCCGACACAATGATGCCCCACCTCCGTATGGATCCGGTAGGCGAAATCGACGGGAATCGAACCCTTGGGCAGATTGATGACATCCCCCTTCGGCGTGAAGACGAAGACCTCATCCGAGAAGACATCTACCTTCAATGCCTCGATATACTCACGGGAATCGCTGAGTTCCTGCTGCAGGCTCACCATCTGCCTGAGCCAGCTCATCTTCTGGTCCATGTCACTGCCGGCACCGACGCTTTTCCCCGTCTCCTTGTACTTCCAATGGGCGGCGATGCCGAACTCCGACACCTGATGCATCTCCATGGTGCGGATCTGGATTTCCAGAGGAGCCCCCTTGGTCATGATCGTCGTATGGAGAGACTGGTAGCCATTGCTTTTGGGCATGGCAATATAGTCCTTGAACCTCCCCGGAATCGGCTTCCACATGGCATGGATGGTTCCAAGGACGCCATAGCAATCCTTCACGGAATGCACGAGTACCCGAATGGCAGAAAGATCGTAAATCTCACTGATGTCCTTGTTGTCCCGCTTCATCTTTTTGTAGATGCTATAGAAATGCTTCGCCCGCCCATTGATTTCTGCGTCAATGCCGGCCTCCACCAGCTTTTTCCGGATCTGCACAATGGCCTCATCAATGAATGCCTGCCGTTCCCTGCGCTTCTGGTTGACACCTTCCACCAGCTCGTAATAGGTGTCCGGCTCCAGATAACGCAGACAGAGATCTTCCAGTTCCCACTTGATGCTGGAGATACCCAGACGATTTGCCAGCGGAGCATAAATCTCTATGGTTTCCTGCGCGATGCGCTTCTGCTTGTCCTCGCGCATGAATTTCAACGTCCTCATGTTATGCAGGCGGTCGGCCAGCTTGATCATGATGACGCGGATGTCCTTCGCCATGGCAAGGAACATCTTGCGGTAGTTTTCCAGCTGCTGCTCTTCCTTGGACTTGTATTCGATGCGCCCCAATTTCGTGACGCCGTCAATGAGCATGGCGACCTCATAGCCGAACATCTCTTCCATCTGCTCTATGGTGTAGGTCGTGTCCTCCACCACATCATGCAGGAGAGCCGCGCTGATCGTCACGTCGTCAATATGGAGCTCTGTGAGGATTTTCGCCACATGGAGCGGATGGATGATGTATGCCTCACCGGAGACACGTCTCTGTCCCTCATGGGCGGCATAGGCCAAATCGCAGGCACGGCGAATAAGCCCAACATTCGCATTCGGCTGGTATCGCTGCACTGCCTGGATAATATTGTCTATTGTTACAGGTTCCTTGCCTGTGTCATTCATCCGACTCACCTCTTCGAGCATTGCCTTCATAACATTATACCACATCTGCAAGCTCTTTGACAAAGTTCCTCAAGATTCTGCATGTTTTCGGAAAGAGGGCGATTGCATCAAATCCATCTTTCCCTTTGGGGCAGGCAGGATATACCGGTTCTCCTCAAGATTCCCATGCAGGAGTCCAAGCTCCTGAAAAATCTGAAGCCCCCATTTCATACTGTACAGGGAAATATGCCCAAACTGCCTCGAAAAGGCTGCTGTCAGCACGCAGGCATCAAAGGGGATTGTCTTTCGGCTGGATTGGAGCCCCTTGAGGAAGGTATAGATCCTCACCAGCAGGCTGCGGTCCGGAAAGATCTGCTCTGTTTTGGCAGGCCCCCATTCCTGAATCAGGAGTTCGATGTTCTTATTCCCCTGCCATTCATTGATCTGCGGGATATACACGATGTCAATGGCCTCTGAATTCACCACATTGACATAGGCGCTCCTGTTCCAGGAAAGGGCCGTTGCTGGCCGTTCCGCTCTGCCGAGATCAAAGGCAAGATGCTGCCCTTCCCGGCCAATGGGCCGCCCCCCCCTGCCACGCACGCCGCGGCAGCCAAAAAGCGGTTTTGGATTTCCCATGCCGTAAGGTTCCAGTTTGGCAATCTCCTCCACCAGCTCAAAAGTAATCTCCTGTGGTGCCATCTCAAATTCCAGAGGAATCGTTGGGATGAAATCCTCAGCCTCCAATGTCTTTGCCACATATTCATCAAAGGCCTGGCGGAATCCCTCGATCTCCTCCGATTTCAAGGTCAATCCCGCTGCCTGGGAGTGTCCGCCAAAGCCAAGAAGATATTTCTCACAGGCGCAAAGGGCATCATACATATGAAGCCCCTTGATGCTCCGGCAGGAGCCCTTGCCGACCTCCCCCTGGAGGCTGATGACAATCGTCGGCAGATAATACCTGTCCACAAGACGGGATGCCACAATCCCAATGACACCGGGATGCCACCCCTCGCCGGAAAGGACAATGGAATGCATCGTCGAGAGATCCATGTCCTTGAGCTGCTGCTCGGCAAGCGCAAGGATGTTTTTCTCGATGTTCTGCCGTTCGAAATTTTCATCGTTCAGCGCTGTTGCCACGGCACTTGCAGCTTCCCTGTCCTCTGACAGAAGAAGTTTGACTCCATCCATGGCGCTTCCGACGCGCCCGGCGGCATTGAGCCGTGGAGCCAGTGTGAACCCGACCTGCCCGGAATTGATCTCCTTGCCCTGCAGGGAAGAAACCTCTATGAGGGCCTGGATTCCCGGAAACTGCGTATGGGACAGCGCAGCAAGGCCAAGCCGCGTCAGCTTGCGATTCTCCCCCAGCAAAGGCACGATGTCGGCAATCGTCCCCAACGCCACAAGTTCCATGTCATCTGTGAATTCCTTATCCTGTGCCCGCCGCCAAAGAGCCTGGCACAATTTGAAGGCCACGCCGACACCTGCCAGATTCTTGTCCGGATAGGAACAATCCTCCTGATGGGGATCAATGACCGCCAATGCATCCGGAACCTGCACTCCGGGAAGATGGTGATCGGTGATGATGACATCCAATTCCTCCCGAATGGCCGCCACATCTTCCACGGAAGTGATTCCGCAATCCACGGATACCAGGAGATTTGTTCCTCCTTCGATCAATCTGTGCAGGGAAGAAAGGTTGAACCCATATCCTTCTTTTTGGCGGTCCGGTATATAATAATCTGCCTTGGCCCCGAGATGCCGTAAAGTGCGTACAAGGATCGTCGTGGCGGTAATCCCGTCCACATCATAATCGCCATAGACAACAATCTGCTCCTCCTTCCGGATGGCAGAAAGAATGCGCTCCACCGCTTTGTCCATATCCTTCATCAGAAACGGGTCATGGAACGCCTGTTTGTTTTCCGGGTCAAGAAATGCCTCCGCAGCTTCTTTGGTCTGGATTTTCCTATGCCAGAGAATGCTGGCGATCTTTTCCGATAATCCGGTCTCCTTGGCAAATGTCTTTATTTTTTCCTTGTCGTCCGTATAAATATTCCACTTTTTCAGGGTGACACACTTCCCGTCAACAAACTACGATTCCCAATGCTTGATATCATCTCTGCCCCGAAGCAGCATCCCCGGCAGCAGCATGTTCAGGCAGGCTTGCCCCATCCAGGGCTTTTCTTCGATAAATACACTGATTCCTTGTTTCCTCCATAAGAGCCCAGTCTTCCCCGGCTGCCTCCAG
>JAFSWY010000250.1 GCA_017444295.1 Selenomonadaceae bacterium
AAATCTGCCACATGGCGAATGGACGGGCATTCGCTACAACTATCTGGCCGAGGAGAGGCCGGAACTCTTGAAGGATATGCAGGAAACCGGAAAACTGGCGACGCACTTGCAAGAGGTTGAGGATTACTACGGCGAACGGCTTTGGGACTTGGTGTAGCAGCAAATGGAGCGGGATGGGGTTGACGAGGAACTGAAGGCAAGAGATCCCCTCGGCTGGGTCGGCCGGGTGAACAACATTCGCACCGGCGTGAAGGAGCAGCTTATTGCCGAGATTTGCCGGTGAAAAATTGAAGAGGCAGTTCAACAGTAAAAACTCCTGCCATGGAATCTGATAGTATTATTCCATGGCAGGAGTTTTATTGAATTCTCAACAAATCGTTTCACCAAAACGAGGGACGATGGGCGAGAGGAACTATCTTTCTTCTTGTTCTTCACCGATATACTTGACAAATTTCGCCGGTATTCCGGCCACGACTGTATTCGCAGGAACATCCCTTGACACTACTGCTCCGGCAGCAACCACTGCACCCTCGCCGATGGAAACCCCAGGAAGGATTGTCGCATTGGCTCCTATCCATGCCCTTGAACCTATGACAATCGGGGATGGAAGCACATCTGCACGTCGGCTCGGCGCCAAGTCATGATTCAAAGTTGCCAGCACCACGTTATGTCCAATCAAGGCATGGTCATGAATGAATATCCCGCCTTGATCCTGGAAATTACAGCCGGCATTGATGAACACGTTTTTGCCGATGTGGATGTTCAGCCCAAAATCCGTATGGAACGGCGGCGTGATATAGACATTTTCATTAAGTTCTGTTCCCATTAGTGTGGAAAAAAGTTTCCTCAAATCAGTCGGTGGATGGTATTCCCCGTTGATTCTGGCCGTCAACTGCAAAGCTCGTTGCATCATTTCGCCACAGAACCTCATGGCATCCGATTCTGCCTCGATTGTTTTCTTCTCTTCCACCCATTGCAGAAAATCTTTCAGTTCCATATCAGCCTCACTATCCTGAATCTATGGATGATGAATCTTTACCCGAATATCGCCGCTATCTACAGCCTCTCGCAATCCATCCGTATGTTCTATATGCCCCAAGCGGGTATAACGATAGCTGGTTGCAAAATCTTTGTAGAACAACACAACATAACTGGAATCGTAGAGCATCAAGTCACCGGCATGAATCTGACCGATTTGCTGGTCGTTCGATGGGAGTCTCTCGGAAAAGCGATAGTATTTTTCGTTGCCATTGAGTTCTGTCATAGTAATATCAAGTGGCATTCTTTCTGCCAGAGCTCTTGCGGAGGGATTGTCTTCCAAGATAACAGAAAATCTTTGATTGCCAATGTGAATTTCTACTCGATTTTCTTTCATGATCGAAACTCCTTCTTTTTCCGGCAACGAATCCCCAGTCTCCATGGTATCGCTGGGTGCTTGATTTTCCTTGGATGCCTGGGATGCAGATTCCCCGCATCCCATCAAGGCCAACAGGACAATCACCAAAAGACAGGTCAAAGATATTCTTGCGATTGCTCTCATCTTCTCACATTCCTCATTGTCAGTTTATCTTCCTATCGTTGATGTACTCTTCAATTTTCGTTGTAAAACGGATTTATTGCTCGTTTAAAGCCCGTCCCATCTGCCTTGCTTTTTCCAATGACTTATTTCCGTCGATGTCGCCAGTATCCGTTACACCTCCGCAAAACAATACGCCTTTCAGACGCGACTTGGGGAAACAGGAAATCCAGCCTTCCATGCCTTTCTTCGCACCTGCCACGGCATTTTCATCCTCATCGGCAGCCGTTGCCAAGAGATAGACATCCCGAAAAGCATAGTCTGAAGGAAACAGCGGATTTGCCCTGTCCAAAAGAGTTTTCATCTGACCGCTCATCCCGTAATAGTAAATCGGTGTGGCGAATACCAAAACATCAGCCTTTCCAATTTGCTCAACAATCGCATTGGCATCATCCTTTATTATGCAGTGCAATGTTTTTTGGCAAGCCATGCATCCTTTGCAAAAATCTATGCTCTTGCCCCGCAAACTAAGCTGTGCAACCTCGCATCCGGTTTCTTGCGCACCGGCAACAAAGGATGCTGCCAAGGCTTCCGAGTTGCTGTTTTTCCGCAAACTTGTGGATATTACTAAAACTTTTTTCCCCATAATGTCTCTCCTCCGTATGGTTTACAGGCATAATTTGGCTGGCAATGAATATCTTATTGCGGATGACAGTTCCATCCAATTACCCATTTGCCTTTATCTCGACCAAAACAGGGTTCATGGCTGGACGATAGCATTGCCCCCAAACCATGATTGCCGCTACAGCCGCAAAAACAAGACCTCCCCAAAGGACATTCGCCGTTCCCAGTTGGTCGATGAAGATACCGCTGAACGCCGTTCCTGCCATGCAGCCGAGATTGGCGGCGGTGAGGAACAGGCCGTTGGCAAAGTCGGGGGCTTCCGGTGCAGCGCGGGAAATCCAGAACTGGTTGATGTTGGCATTGATTCCGCCCAAAAGCCCCCAAAGCACCGTAAGAGCGGCCATCATGGGCCAAGCACTGCCCCCCATCAGGAGAGCGATATAAACCGCAGACAGCGCAAAGGGAAAACTCTTTACGGTATCCATCGGCCTCACGGTCAGGAGATTCCCTGCCAGCATGCTGCCGAAAATGTTGCAGACCCCATAAATGAACAGCATGACGCTGACCAAGGCAGGAGCCAGTCCCGTGACGCTGGCCAGATACTCTGCCAGATAGTTGAACACGCCGAACACCGAGCCATTGAGAAAAATGACGGCGATGATGGATGCCCAAAGCATGGGCTTTTTCAGCACCCGAAGCTGGCTCCCATAGGTCATGCGTTCCTTTACGGGCATGGAAGGAACCAAAAACAAGGTTGCCATCCAGACGAGAAATGTCACAACAGCAAAGAAGGCCATGGATGCTGTCAGGGAAATGCTTTCCGCCAGAAAATTGCTGATGGGAACGCCCACCACCATCCCCGCCGATACCCCGATGTTGATTTTTGCCACAGCTTTCGGCGCCTCTTCCGCCCCGGCAATCATGGCCGCCACGGTAAAGGCCATGGAACAATAGACGGGATGGAAGAAAGCGGGCAGGACACGCACCGCCAACAAGAGGTTGAAATCCTCGGCAAAGACGGAAACCGTATTGCAGATGGTGAAAATGCCCAACACCAGCAGCATCACATGCTTGCGGTTGAACCGAGAAAAAACGAGAGGCATGGTAGGCCCGGCCACCGCCACCCCAAGAGCGAACAGGCTGATCAGAAGCCCTGCATGGACGATGGTCACATCGTACCTTTCGGCGATATAGGGCAGGATGCCGATGAAGCCCATTTCTGTGTTTAGGATGCCGAACACGCCCGTCATCAGAATGAAAATCAGCAGGGACTTGTTTCCCATCATCATATACACCTCACTTGGCCAACTGCCCCATAATCCAAGGGATTACGGGGCAGTCACGGGAGAATTGCTTATTTCAGATTTGCGTCAAAGAAAGCCACCAATCGTTCAAAGGGAATCTTGTCCATTTGGTCGTAGAGATCCACATGAGTAGCTCCCGGAACGACGATCTCCTCCTTGGTGCCCTTGATTTTTGCATACACATTATCCGAGAAGTACTTGGAATGCGCCTTGTCGCCCGTAATCAGGAGAATGGGACGATCTCCCATCTCGTCGAGATTGTCCATGAGGTTGAAGTCGAAGAAGCCGTAAGGAGTGGTGGAATCCCAAGCCGAGGTATTGGAGTTGATGGCGCGAGGATGGTAGGCTCTCCCTACATAATAGCCGAAGAAATCCTGGATGACGGGATTTGCATCCGTCGGCAGTTTGTCCGGGAACATGGTGTCAAAGGTCTGGATGTTGCCCATGCCATCCACTCCAAGCTCATGGGCACCGCGAATGGATTTCCCTGTCTTGGCTTCCTCATCACGCATTTTCGCCAAGTGCTGCTTCACCAGTTCCCGCTGCTCCGGTGTATAATAATCGCCATTGTAGTGGTCACTGATGCTCTCGCTCATATCGTACATGGCCGAAGTTGCCACGGCCTTGATGCGGCTATCGCTGGCGGCGGCAGTGATTGCCATGCCGGAAAGGCCGCAAATGCCGATAGCCCCCACTTGCTCCGGGTTGACAAAGGAGAGGTTCGTCACGAAGTCAACTGCCGCATGGTAGTCCTCGGTAAAGATTTCCGGCGAACCCATGTTGCGGCGCGAACCGCTGCTTTCTCCTGTCATGGAGGGGTCGAAGGCCACAGCCACATAGCCGTTTTTCGCCATTTCCTGTGCGTAAAGGCCAGATGCCTGTTCTTTTACCGCGCCGAAGGGCCCCGTGATGACCACGGCCTTGTATTTCTTGCTGGCATCAAAGTTTCTGGGCAAATACAGATGTCCTGCCACATCGAAGCCGTAGCGGTTCTGGAAACGGACATTCTTGGCTTCGATGGATTTGTCGAGTTTGAACACCCGTGTATCGTTGGTGAGATCGCTGATGGAGGCGGCCTTCATCTGGGATGCCTTAACCAAAGTATCGGTGGGTACAGCAGCATATACGGAGCCCGCATTGCCAAAAACGGCAGTTCCGGCAAGCACGGCGAGGGCAGCCACGAAGACTTTTTTCTTGTAATTCATTTTCATATAAATATCTTCCTTTCTGTCAAGAGCATCTGATCATCTTATCTATGCGTTCATTATACGAGGAAAATAAATATATGACAAATACTTAGTTTGTATAATGAATCATGCTCAAAAAGCATAATACAGACTATAAAAAGCCGCATCAAAAGAGTGGGAGAGTTTCCGATAAACATGTTCCACCGGCGGCGTACTGCGGCATAGCAAAGCAAAGTCCAGCAGTCCTTTTTCGAGTCTGTCCGTCACCAGTCCCGCATTTCCGCTGGTCAGATGGACACGGATGCGAGGGTAGGAGCGGTGCAGGGGACGAATGGCGCGGATCACCTCCGGCATGCCCTCCGTTTCGCCGCATCCAATGCAAAGAGGTCTGTCTTGCAGGAGAGCATCGGCTGCTTCGGCGAAAGAGCCGACTTGTCACCGAAAAGAAATTTCGCCGTGGCCACCACGCGGTTCTCCCCGCTGTCCTCGCTCATGACCTGCACCGGCACCAAGTTTTGAAACTGTCCGTTCGCATAATGGTGCGATGCCTGGATGCGAGCCAGCCTCTCTCCTTGAGGAAGTCTTCCAAACTCCGGCCTTCCCGTAAAGAACGCCCCGCCTCCCGCCAAGATGCCCAATGTCCCGATGCCTCCCAAGATAAATGTTCTGCGGTTCATAGGCCAAAAACTTCCTTGGCCCGTTCCATATTCTCCCGAATGGCCACGCCAAAGGGGCAGCGCGTCTCGCAGACGCCGCACTTCACGCATTCCCCCGCATGATGGGGAAGCGCCGCGTAATGCTCCCGGACGGTTTCGGGCACTTTCTGCTGCGCCAGGGAGAGGTTCAGGAACTTGGTGACATAGGCGATGTCGATTTTCTGCGGACAGGGGGCGCAATGGCTGCAATACATGCAGTGCCCCGTCCAGTTGATGCGCGGAAAGGACGCGAAGGCCAGGGCATAGTCGCGTTCCTCCTCCGAGGCATCCTCGTAGGCAATGCTTTGCAACAGTTGTTCCGGGGAATGCGCGCCGGCCAGCACTGTGGCCACCGCCGGACGGGACAGGGCGTAGTGGATGCACTGGTTCGCCGTAAGGGCTGCCCCGGCAGGGGAAAGTTTCGCATCCAAAAGGTCGCCGCCCCCAAAGCACTTCATCACCGTGATGCCGACCCCCAGACGCTGGCAAGTCTCGTAAAGCCTTTCCCTGTCGGGATCCATGTTCGTGAGCGTTCCCTCGTAGTTCTTGGCTGCCCAAAGTTCCTCCACATCCTCGGAGGCGGGCTGGAGGTCATAGCAGGGATTCACGCTGAACATCAGCGCCTCGATGGCACCGCTCTCCACGGCGGCCAAAGCCACTTGGGGATTGTGGCTGGAAAGCCCGATGTGGCGGATGCGGCCCTCCGACCTGAGCTTTCTCGCATAGTCCAGCACGCCGCCTTGCACAATCTCCTCCCAGTCGGACAGGGCATCGCAGTAATGGATCATGCCCACATCCAGATAATCCGTCTGCAAAAGCCGCATCATTTCCTCGAACCCGGCCTCGACCTCCGCCAATTTCCGGGTGCGCTTGTACTGCCCGTCTTGCCAGATCGAGCAGATATGGGACTGGACGAGAAATTTCTCCCGCCTGCCCCCTCAGTGCCTCCCCAACGGCACGGCGCACCGCAGGATTCGATGCGTAAAGGTCGAAATAGTTCACCCCATGCGCCTCGGCAATGTCAAAGAGCTTCTTTGCCATCGCGCAATTTTCCTCGGCAAATCCCTCGCATCCAAGGCCGATCTCGCTGACCTTCAGCCCGGTATTGCCCAGTGGACGATAATTCATGCCAAAGCCTCCCTACGTTTTCATACACACATATACACCTTTGCATAGATTCGCTGTCCTGCCAGTTTATTCCTGCCACGGCCCCACATCGTCACGGCGGCAAACGTGTCCGTTTCATAAACTTGTATTTTGCCCTCCCCCACCGCTCAGGTTTTGAGAATTTCTCGCATGTGGCAGGATTTGGCGCGGGGATGGCGAATTTCATGGGGTGTGGAGGGGGGAGAGGCAGGTTTTAGGCGGGCTTCGCGGCGGCATTTGAAAAAAATGAAAAAAAGTGAAAAAATGTTGTCAGGTTTTTCGGGCCGGATCATATATATGTATGACAAGAGATCATCGAACCAGAAAACAGGCGGTGGCCGGGAGGAATCGGCGGGAATTCCCGTCAGGATTGACAGAAAAGTAGGAGATCATCATGAAAGCAATCGATGTGGACAAGAGGAATGTCATTCAGGAGATCATCGATGGCGAGAAGCTGAATGAAGTGATTCAGGAGATTCCTGCGGAGCGCGCGGAAAAGGCATTCGCGAAGGCGGACATCCAAAAGCTCGCCGATCGGCTGGGCGATGATGACGACCTGTTTGCAGCCATCATGTACGAACAGGACTTGGACAAGGCATACGCGGCGGCGACTGCGGCAGTCCCCGGCGATTACACGAAGGAGGAGTTCGGTGAGTTCCGCACGGTGTTTGCCAACATAGGAACTTGACATCCCTATATTCATATGCTACATTGAAAAAAAGAACATTTTGTGCCGCCGGGTACGTCTTGTGCGGGTTCCATCAGGCCATGGAAGGAACCGCAGAGGGCGTGCTCTTTTTTTGTTTAAGGAGTGTGCTCTATGTGTTGGGTATTCCTCATCCTTGCCGGCCTCTTTGAGACCTTCTGGGCCGTCGCCCTCAAGCTGTCCCAGGGATTCAGCCGTCCCGTTCCTGCGGCGCTGACGGTCATCGGCATGGCAATCAGTTTTTATCTGCTGTCAAGAGCCCTGGAATCCATTCCCTTGGGCATGGGGTATGCCATCTGGACAGGGATCGGCATCGTCGGCACGTTTATCATAAGCGTTGCCTTCTTCCATGACTCCATGAACCTTGGGCAAGGAATCTGCATCGTTCTCATTCTTGCCGGAATATTGGGGCTTCGATTGTCAAGCGCCGGATAATGTCGGTTGCCGCATAGAAAAGCAGCGCCCACGAAAATGGCCTTCCATGAGCCCTGCTTTTCTGTCGGCGCTTTCCTATTTCATACTACTCTCCGTTAGACACAATCAGGCAGGTTTTTACCGATATGGATCCACTTCAGTTTGAGTCCTGCACCATTAACTGCGGCTCAAAGCCGACCAGTTTCAACATCTGAAGATCTCGCGTCCTAGCATTCCTGAGATTCCATCTCCTTCCTCTTC
>JAFSWY010000251.1 GCA_017444295.1 Selenomonadaceae bacterium
ATTTTTCCAGAAGCTTCTTGTCGAGGGAACCGGCATTCACGCCAATGCGGATGGGAATGGAATGGGCCTTTGCCTCCCGGACCACCGCCCGCACCTTTTCCTCGCCGCCAATATTCCCGGGATTCAGGCGAAGCGCTGCAATCCCCTGGTGGATTGCCTCAATGGCCAGCTTATAATCAAAATGGATATCCGCCACCAGAGGCACAGAAACCTCGCGGATGATATTGCCAAGATTCTTTGCCGCTTCCATGTCCGGCACCGCCAGGCGGACAATATCGCATCCCGCCGCCACCAGGGAACGGATCTGCGCCACCGTCGACTCCGTATCCGCTGTCTTCGTGTTTGTCATGGACTGCACGGAAACAGGCGCCCCGCCGCCAATGGCTATGGGGCCGATATGGATCTGCCGCGTCATTTTTCTCTTTGTCTCCATTTCCCGCTATCCTCCAAAAAAGATCCGCACAATGTCATTCTTCGTCGCATATACCATGAGCACCAACAGCAGCGCGATGCCCACCGTCTGTGTGTAATGCAGGAACGCAGGGCTGAGCGGCTTTCTCCTGATGGCTTCCACCAGCAGCATCAGGAAATGTCCGCCATCCAGGGCAGGAATCGGAAACAGATTGATGATGCCAAGGTTCAGGCTCAAAAAAGCCGTGAAGTTCAGCAGGGGAACCAGCCCCATCTTGGCAACCTCGCCCGTCATCTGAACCACTCCCACAGGGCCTGCCAGGTTCTCGCCGGAAAGCTGGGCAACGAGACGCAGCAATTCTGCCAGCATGGCATAAATGACCGTGCCCGTCTTCTGCACCGCAAGCCCTATGGATTCAAAGAATCCCGGATGGGAAGTTTCCACTCCTCCCATGACACCCACCATGACGCGTTTGTTTTCCGCATCATAGACAGGTGTCACCACCGTGCTCTTCTCTGCACCGTCCCGCTCATAATAAATGGCAAGCTGCTGCCCCTCGCTGGACCTGATGGAATCCACGAAGCCCGTCCAGTCAGTTATGGCCGTGCCGCCAATCCGAAGGATGCGGTCGCCCTCCTGCAACCCCGCCATTGCCGCAGGCTTTCCCGGCAGCACCGTTCCCAGAACCGGCTCCGTCGAGGGAGTTGTCACCCCGCTGAAAAAGAAGATACTGAAAAAGAGAAACACGGGCAGGATGAGATTCATCCCCGAACCGGCAAGGATGACCAGCATACGGGCCGGTATCGACTTCTCACAGTAGCCCCGGTCCCCCGCCGTATTGTTCTCCGCATCCATTCCCGCAATATTGTTGAATCCGCCCAAGGGGATGCATCGAATCGAATACACGGTCTCCCCTCTCCGGAAACTGATGAGTTTCGGCCCAAAACCGATGGCAAACTCATCCACCCGCATGCCCGTGAGCTTTGCCGTAACGAAATGCCCAAGCTCATGAACAAGCACCAGCAGACCAAATACGCATATGACTGCAACAACCGTCAAACTCATGCTTTACCTCATACTCCTTTGCTGACAAAGCGTGTTGAAAAACTCCACCAACACACCCAATGACCTCTCCCGAAAGGATAACACAGTTATCTCAAAAATCACTGGAACAGCCTGCCATTTCCCAACAAAGAGGAAATCACCACAAAATAATAGACCAAAGGTGCCGTGAAGAGAACGCTGTCAAAACGGTCCAGCACACCGCCATGCCCTGGGATGAGGCTGCCGGAATCCTTGATGCCGGTGTGCCGTTTCATGACAGACTCCACCAGATCCCCAAGTGTCGCCAGAAGGGAAATGCACAGCCCCAGAACAGCCATATCCATGAGAGGAAACCCGAAAAACAGGTGCCCCAAAGCTGCAACCGCTGCCGTGGTGCCGACGATAGAACCCAGGAATCCCTCCACCGTCTTGTTGGGACTGATGGAAGGACAGAGCTTGTGGCTGCCCAGCAGGGAACCGGTGAAATAGGCAAAGGTATCGCTTGCCCATGTGCCGATGAACATGATCCATACCATGGCGCAGCCATACTCGAAATTCCCCAGCGATGTACCGATTATCTCCTCTTCCCGAAGGAAGCGCAGCATCAAAAGATGGGCAAAGGGAAATCCCACATAGAAAATACCCGCAATGGATATGCAGGCCCCATCAAAGGAAATCCTGCCATGCAGAAGCACAGTCTCCAGCAATACGACGAGCAGGATGAAGATGCTCACCGCCATGAATTCTTCCGCATTGCCCAGCCAGGCGCAGCCCCAAAGCAATACCAAGCCCAGAATACCCGTAAAAAATGACGTGACCATCCCATTGCGCGAGAACGCCGCCGCAAATTCATACCATCCCGCAAGGGAAAGAATCAATGCAAATGCACTGAACACCCATCCCCCCGTCTGAATGACAAATGCCGCCAATGCGATACCGACAATACCAGTAATCACACGTGCTATCAAAACAAAAACCTCATTTCTTCGTCAGCCCGCCAAAACGGCGGTCACGCTTGCCAAATTCCACCAGGGCCTCCACGAATTCCTCCGGCGTGAAATCCGGCCAGTTGGTATCCGTGAACCAGAACTCTGCATAGGCTGCCTGCCACAAGAGGAAATTGGACAGACGCATGTCGCCGCTCGTGCGGATCACCAGGTCCACCGGAGGGCTTCCATAAGTATCCAGGTGCCGTTCCACCGTCTGCCCGTCGATTGCCTCCGGAGAAAGCTCTCCCTGTGCCACCTGCCGGGCAATTGCCTGCATGACTCGCACAAGCTCATCCTGCCCGCCGTAATTGGCCGCAATGTTGAAACGGATGCCCGTATTGTTCCGCATGAGATCTTCCGCATGGCGGACCTGCCTCTGCAGTTCCTCGGAAAACCCTTCCATGCGCCCCAAAAAATGAATGCGCACCTGTTCCTCATCCATTTCCTGAAGTTCCTTGTCAAGGTATTCCGAGAAAAGTTTCATGAGAAAATCCACTTCCCCATGAGGCCTTTTCCAGTTTTCCGTCGAGAAGGCATACACGGTAAGCGCCTCGATCCCGATATCGCTTGCCGTCTTCAGGATGCGCTTCAAGGTCTTTACGCCGGCGGTATGCCCCGCCGTCCGCACGAGTCCCTGCCCCTGGGCCCATCGGCCATTGCCGTCCATGATGACAGCCACATGGCGTGGGAGTCTCTTCCTATCTATACGATCAAATAATGGCAGATTTGAGGAATCCGCTGGGGGTTCCTTGCCGCCAAATATCTTCTTCCACATGATTGCGTTACCCCTATATACAAGATAAGCCCCTCTCCGAGTATTTTCAAAGAGGGGCCGTCCATCACGGAGCTTCGATTGCAGATACCGGGCATCCGGCAGCGCAAGCACCACACTCAACACACTTTTCAGCGTCGATCTCATAGTGCTCAGCGCCCTCGCTGATTGCCTCCACCGGACAGGTAGAAGCGCAGGAACCACAGGAAATGCAGTCGCCACCAATCTTGTAAGCCATACTCAGGACACCTCCTTTCCATCGTGCCTATCCGGGCAATACGCCCGTGCAGCGCGCTGCCAGCACAAACTGCAAGCTGCCCTCCGGGCCCTGTCGTTCCCGAAGGACATAGAGACATTTTTCATCTATCTTGAAAAAATCACGCGTGGGGCGTGTTATCTCTTTCCCATAACCAATCCCGGCCGACCGGAGTTCCTGCTCCACCTCGTGCCAGGGACGGCCAACGAACCCAGATGCCATATCAGACTTCCATGACCTCTTTTTCCTTTGCGGTGCGGGCGGCATCCACGAGCTTGATGTACTTGTCCACCAGCTTCTGCATGCTCTCCTGCCCCTTCTTTGCCTCATCCTCCGGTACTTCCTTGGACTTTTCCAGCTTCTTTACCGCATCATTCCCATCGCGGCGGATGTTGCGGAGGGCCACCTTCGCCTCCTCGGCCTTCTTGTTCACCGTCTTGACGAGCTCCTGCCTCCGCTCCTGTGTGAGCTGTGGAATTGCCAGACGGATTGCCGTTCCGTCGGAATTCGGGTTCAGTCCCAGATCCGATTTCATGATGGCTTTTTCGATATCGTGAAGAATCGTCTTCTCCCAGGGCTGGATGACGATCATGCGCGGCTCCGGCACGGATACCTTCGCCACCTGGTTGACCGGTGTGGGCGTTCCGTAGTAGTCCACCATGACCTTGTCCAGAAGAGCCGGTGTCGCACGCCCTGCCCGCAGGGATGCAAACTCCTTCTTCAGGGAATCCAGGCTCTTCTGCATGCGATCCTCCTGTTTCTTGAGTATCTCCTTGATCATTCTTCCTTCCTACCTCCTACCGTCGTTCCGATATTCTCTCCCAGGGCAGCCCGCAGGATGTTCGCATGGTCGTCAATGTTGAATACCACAAGCTGGATCTTGTTATCCATGCAAAGGGATGTCGCCGTGGAATCCATGACCTGCAAGCCAAGATTGAGGATATCGATGTATTTGAGTGTCTCGAACTTCTTTGCGCCGGGATTCTTGTTCGGATCGGAATCATAGATGCCATCCGTGCCCTTCTTCGCCATGAGAATGACATCCGCCTCGATTTCGGCGGCACGCAGGGCAGCCGTCGTGTCTGTGGAGAAATACGGGTTTCCCGTGCCGGCCCCAAAGATGACCACACGGCCCTTTTCCATATGACGGATGGCCTTGCGGCGGATGTAGAGCTCCGCGACCTGACGCATCTCGATAGCTGTCTGCACACGGGTATCGACATCCATCTTCTCCAGGGCATCCTGCAGGGCCAGGGCATTCATGACCGTTGCCATCATTCCCATGTAATCGGCCTGGGCGCGATCCATGCCCTTGGCGCTTCCGGAAAGCCCCCGCCATATATTGCCGCCGCCTACAACGATTGCCACATCAATGCCATGCTCGCGAATCTTCTTGATCTGCACCGCAATGTCCTCGACCACCAAGGGATTGATGCCAAAGCCCTGCTCCCCTGCCAGGGACTCGCCACTGAGCTTCAATACCACACGCTTATATCTCGCTGTTTCCAAAACATAAACCTCCGTCCAGACGCATCCAGTAACATAGATTCGACAAATGTTCCCGTTTTTCCTCTATTCCATCCACACTTTTGAAAAAAGAGAACACTTCTCATCGTGTTCTCTCTTTTCCCATCCCAAAGGATGTTTATTTCATCTGTGCCGCAACCTCTGCTGCGAAATCTTCCTGCTTCTTCTCAATGCCCTCGCCGAGCTGATAGCGGACAAACTGGCGAACCTCTACGCCGCCCAGCACGTCCTTGACCGTCTTCTCGGTATCCTTGACGAAAATCTGCTCCACGAGGCAGACTTCCTTATAAAACTTGTTGATGCGCCCATCCACCATCTTCTCGATGATCTTCTCAGGCTTGCCCTCCTCAAGAGCCTGCTTGCGAAGAACCTCACGCTCATGCTCAAGGGATGCCGCATCCACGCCGCTGCGGTCAACAGCCGTGGGGGCCGCTGCGGCAATCTGCATGGCGATATCCTTGCCGAGCTCGGCCTCGCCGCCGGAAAGCTCCGCGAGCACGCCAATCTTGCCGCCCATATGGATATAGCTGGCAAGCCGGCCATCCGTCTCAAAGCGGGTGAAGCGACGCAGAGAAATCTTCTCGCCGATGGTAGCCGTAGCCTCCGTGATGAGCTCGGAAACCTTCTTGCCATCGAGTGTGCTGTCATTCAGCGCATCAAGATCGGCAGGGGCAGTATCCGCGATATGCTTGGCAATCTTCGTCTCAAGGCTACGGAACTGCTCGTTGCCTGCAGCAAAGTCCGTCTCGCAGTTGATCTCCACGAGGACGCCCACCTTTGCATCATCGCTGAGATATGCGGCAACCGCACCCTCTGCGGCAACACGCCCGGCCTTCTTCTCCGCCTTGGAGATGCCCTTCTCGCGAAGCCAGTCAATCGCCTTTGCAGCATCGCCGTCCGTAGCGGCAAGAGCCTTCTTGCAGTCCATCATGCCTGCGCCCGTCTTCTCGCGCAGATCCTTTACCATTGTAGCCGTAATATTTGCCATCAAAATTCCTCCCACTATAACAAGGGAGCAAGGGATAACTCCCTTACCCCCTCCCATGTTCTTCTTCTAGTCTATATGGTACATCAAGCCTCGGCTTCCTCTTCCGCCTCGGGTTCCACATCCTGTCCCTGACGACCCTCAAGGACAGCATCCGCCATGCGGCCGGTCAGCAGACGGACAGCACGGATTGCATCATCATTGCCCGGGATGACATAATCGATTTCATCGGGATCGCAGTTTGTGTCAACAATGGCTACGATGGGAATGTTGAGCTTGCGCGCCTCGGCAACAGCAATGCGCTCCTTGCGGGGATCCACCACGAAGAGCGCCCCCGGGAGCTTGTTCATCTCCTTGATGCCGCCAAGATACTTCTCCAAGCGGCCCATCTCGTGGCGAAGGCCGAGAACCTCTTTCTTCGTGAGCACATCAAAGGTGCCATCGGCCTCCATCGTCTCAAGCTCCTTGAGGCGGTTGACGCGCTTCTGGATGGTCTGGAAGTTCGTCATCATGCCGCCGAGCCAGCGCTCATTGACATAGAACATGTTTGCGCGCAGAGCCTCTTCCTTCACCGCATCCTGTGCCTGCTTCTTCGTGCCGACAAAGAGAACGGACTTCCCTTCCTCCGCAATACCGCGAAGGAAATTGTACGCCTCATCCACCTTCTTGACCGTCTTCTGCAGGTCAATGATGTAGATCCCGTTGCGCTCCGTGAAGATGTACTTCGCCATCTTCGGGTTCCAGCGGCGGGTCTGATGCCCGAAATGGACACCTGCCTCCAACAACTGCTTCATAGAAATTACTGCCATATTAGTGCACCTCCTGTTTTTTCTTCCGCGCCCCTCATCCTTTGCACCACCCGGGGAACCATCTTCCCATGGGCACAGGGCAAATATCGGGAACCGCGTGCTTGTTTCATTGCACCAAGTGAGATTATACCACAAGGGACAGAGGAATACAATTCTTTTTTGAGCAATCTTCGCTCCTCATCTTCCCATCCTGGAAAGTATCGTCCTCGCCACATACACGCCGCTGGCACTCGCCTGGGAAAGCCCCCTTGTCACCCCTGCGCCGTCACCGATGGCAAAGACATTCCTGAGCCTTGTTTCCAGCTGTTTCGTGAGCACCACCCGTGAGCTGTAGAACTTCACCTCGACGCCATAGAGCAGGGTATCGTCATTCGTCATGCCCGGTGCCACATTGTTGAGGACCTGGATCATCTCCATGAGATTGTCGAGATGGCGTTTCGGCAGCACAAGGGAGAGATCCCCCGGTGTCGCCTGGAGGGTCGGGCGCATGAAGCTCTTGCTCATGCGGTCCTCGTTGGTGCGGTGCCCCTTGACGAGATCCCCGTAACGCTGCATGATGATGCCGCCCCCCAGCATGTTCGAGAAGGAGGCGATGCGCTTGCCGTACTTATGCGGCTCCGTGAAAGGCTTCGTGAAGCGGTTGCTCACCAAAAGGGCAAAGTTCGTATTATTGCTCTGCAGTTTCGGATCACTGTAGGAATGCCCATTGACGGTCACGATGCCATCCGTGTTCTCCATGACCACATGTCCGTGGGGATTCATGCAGAAGGTGCGCACATAGTCCCCGTAACGCTTCGTGCGATAGACCAGCTTCGCCTCATAGACCTCGTCCGTGATATGGCTCCAGATCTCGTCCGGCACCTCAATGCGCACGCCCACATCCACACGGTTGTTTTCCTGTTCCAGCCCCAGACGGGCACATTCATCGGAAAACCACTCGGCTCCCGCACGCCCCGGGGCAACGATGAGGTATTCCGCCGCAACCTTTTCCCCGCTCTCAAGCTCCAGCTCATTTTCCCCCGCGCCGTCCGAGACAATATGACGGACCGGGCATTCGAAGCGAAAATCGGCCTTTTCCCGCAGCAATTCGTACATGCTTTCCAGCATCCTGAGATTGTTCTCTGTCCCCAGATGGCGCACACTCGCCTCCAGCAGATGCAGGTCATATTCCAAGGCTTGTTTCCCCAGCTTCGATCCCTTCGTTGTGAATACCTTGGCCGGCGCCCCATGTCTCATATTGATGGCATCCACATACTCGATGAGCTCCATGACCTGTGCATCATCCAGATACTCATTCAACCAGCCGCCAAACTGCGTCGTGAAATTGTACTTTCCATCGGAAAAAGCCCCCGCCCCGCCAAAACCGCGCATGATGCTGCAGGGCTTGCAGCGGATGCAGCTCTTCACCTTTCCCTCCGAAATTGGACAGACGCGATGGTAGATATCCCTTCCGCTTTCCAGCACCAGGATGCGGAGCTGCGGTGCCTTCTCCACAAGCTCGTATGTCGCGAAAATCCCTGCGGGTCCCCCGCCAATGATGGCAACGTCATACTTTTCCATCAAAATTCCTCTCCCCACATCTCAAATTTTCAGTCTACTTTTGAATATACCACAAGGCAGAGATGATTTCAATCGTTCGCTATATTTTGCCTTTGGCAAAATTTTACGGTATAATAAAATACCGTAGCTATATGCAATTGTGCTATAGAAACCATATCATTATTATAGAGGAGGAATTTATTTGACGCACAATCTCATCATTATCAACACCTTCGTGCTTTACATCGGCTTTATGATGGCCATCGGTATCTACTACTACCGCCGCACCCGCAACATGAGCGACTATTTTCTCGGCAACCGCAAATTAGGGGCATGGGTCACATCCCTCTCCGCCGAGGCCTCTGACATGAGCGGCTGGATGCTCATGGGGCTTCCAGGCTTTGCCTATCTCGCAGGACTCAATGCGGGCTGGATTGCCCTGGGGCTTGCCATCGGCACCTGGGCCAATTGGCAGTTCGTCGCCGCGCGTCTGAGAAAATACACGGAACTTGCAAAGAACTCCCTGACCCTGCCGGAATTCCTGCAGAACCGCTACGAGGACAGGAGCGGACTTCTCCGCATCGTTCCCGCCATCTTCATTCTCATCTTCTTCATCATTTACGCCTCATCGGGCTTCGTCTCCGCAGGGCGCCTCTTCGAGTCGGTCTTCGGCCTTCCCTATGAATATGCCATTTTCATTGGGGCGGGCTCCGTGGTCTTCTACACCCTGGCCGGTGGCTTCCTGGCCGTGTCCCGCACGGATTTCATCCAGGGTGTCATGATGTTCTTCGCCATCCTCGTGGTTCCCATCTGCGCGGCCATGAGCATGGGAGGATTTTCCGCCACCATGGATGCCATCGAAAGTTTCCGCTCCGGCATGTTCGAGCCCTTTACGAATCCCGATGGCTCCCGGCTGGGATGCATCGAGCTGATCTCCCTCCTTGCATGGGGCCTCGGCTATTTCGGGCAGCCCCATATCCTCGTGCGCTTCATGGCCATCCGGTCTTCCGGCGAAATCCGCCAGGCAACCCGGATCGCCATGACCTGGGTCATACTCTCCCTGGCGGCGGCGGTTGCCGTAGGCATGGTGGGCAGCGTCTATCTCACAGAGCCTCTGACCGGGACGGGCACGGAGACCGTGTTCCTCGTCATGACGAACACCCTGTTCCCCCCTGTGATTGCCGGGCTCGTCCTCTCTGCCGTCCTCGCGGCCATCATGAGCACCGCATCCTCCCAGCTCCTCGTGGCAGCCTCCGCCTTCGCGCAGGACTTCTACCGCACGGTTTTGCGCAAGGATGCTGACCAAAAGGAGCTTGTCTGGATCAGCCGTGCCTCCGTCCTCGTCATCGCTTCCCTTTCCGTTTTCCTCGGGCTCAATCCCGACAACTTCATCCTCGACATGGTGGCCTATGCCTGGGCTGGATTCGGCGCAGCCTTTGGCCCCGCCATCCTCATGAGCCTTTTCTGGCGCCGCGCCACCCGCAACGGAATTGTGGCCGGCATCATCGTGGGCGGCGTGACCGTATTGGTATGGAAGCAGCTTGCCCTTTGGGGGCTCTACGAGATCGTTCCGGGCTTCCTCTTCTCCAGCATCGCCATCTGCATCGTAAGCCTCATGGACAAGACGCCCCCCGCTCCCATCACGGACACCTTCGACCAGGTAGGAAAAAGCACGATTTAACCGAAAACGGCACTGCCCGCACAGGCAATGCCGTTTTTTTCATGAAACCACGCAATTTTTCCCGCTGTGCTTTGCGGTATAGAGATTCTCGTCCAGGCGCTGATAAAAGGCGAGAAACTCCTCATCCGGGCCCACCTCTGCAACGCCAAAGCTCCCCGTCACCGAACGGTCAGGCAGTATGTAAAGGGATGCCAGTTCCTTGCGGATCCCTTCCGCCACAAGGACAGCCGACTCCAGATCCGCCCCGGGCAGGACAGCGAGAAACTCCTCCCCTCCCCAGCGACCGGCGATATCTCCCGGACGAATGCATTTCATCAGGACCTTTGCAGCGGTCTGCAATACCACATCCCCAATCTCATGCCCATGAACATCATTGACGGATTTGAAATTATCAAGATCCATCATGATAACGGAAGTCGGTTTCCCAAGTCCCCTCATCTCCTGGACAGAGGCCTTGAGGCGGTTCTCTATCTCCCCGCGATTGAAGATCCCCGTAAGGCGGTCCTGGCTGGCCAGCATGGTCAGCTTGCGATTGGCTTCCTCCAGTTCCCTGGATGTGACCGTGATAAAGCAGGAAAGGCGCTGGGCCAGCGTCATATAGTCACTCAACTCTCTGACATCCGTCTGCTGGAGCTTCTTCCCCGTGTTCTTCAGGGGGCCTTCCCGAAAACCTACCGTTACCAAGGTCATATTGAGCATCTGTATCTTGTCGGCCTTGCGGTCAATCTCCCCGTGGGTGTACCACCCTGCCACAGGCGCGATATCCTGATAACGGCATATCTCATAGCGCACAGCGCCCTGCAGGAAAATCCGGCGGGTGACACAACTGAAAATCAGGATTGCCTCCGGCGCGTCCTCCATGAGCCGAGCCTGCATCTGCTGCGTGTTTTCCACAATCTCATTGGAGTCCCCATAGGCCAGGCGGACATACTCCCCCTCATGGCAATCCGCGTTGAAGACCAGCGAGCCGTCCTCCATATAATCGTCCGGTAGCCGCGCAAGGTTCACCCCCTCCCGCTCAAGCACCAGCGGGAATTCCAGGATGTTCCGGTTGAAATGTTCATTGGGATATATCTTCAGGTATTTCTCATAAACCGATACCGCCGGCTGATGATCCAATTCACGGACAATCAGGTTCCCATGCGTCG
>JAFSWY010000252.1 GCA_017444295.1 Selenomonadaceae bacterium
CACGATACCGATGGCAAAGAGGCCAACGATGATGAGCAGCGGGTTCATGCCCTTCTTCAGGAGATACATGCAGGCGAAGGTCATGAGAAGGGGAACAATGCTCGGCATGAGGCTGTCGAGGATGCTCTGGAGCGTCGTCACGACATGCTCACCGGCGCTGTTGTCGTACTCGGAAAGAACCAGCGGCATATTGACCGAGGTCCATTTCGCCACCAAGGCGCCCATGACCAGAAGACCGAGAACCGAGGAACCTTCCGTCAGAAAACGAAATCGCTTTTCGTTAACTGCTTTGTCGACATTTTCCATCTGATACAATAACCATGTTTTGGGAGCTCCTGGAGGACGGTTCTATCTGGCGAGGTAAATCGGCGTTCTTTAGGGGCTTTTTCCTTTCTCTATATTGTTCCAATGACAGTATAGAGAACAGTTCAGCGACAGGCAATTGTATCAGTTTTAAGACAATTTCGGTGGGCTACCACACTTGAAATTTGAGAGAATCAATCGACTTGTCACGATATTGCCAAATTTGTCAATGACAAAGTAATCTAAAAACTGTACATTTTTGTAATTTTCTCGTATGATAAAATTGGCGATGAAAATATACTATCTTGTCATATTTTCAAGCACTTGGGAACTCCCCGGTCATGAGCCCGGTCATCAAGAATGCTGACGGCGAAAGCATCTATGGTCATAAGAACCTGGATCCTGACTATGTCATTGCCAAAGGCATGGCAAGCTACACTACGGATATCAACAGCGGTACGGTACGCGCCGGCAACAACCCCTTGGTGGTCAAGGCTGTTTCCCTGCAGAGCCATAACAGCTACCCTGTGCTTTCCGTGGCAGATGCCAACCGTGTCCTCATCGAGAACAAGGCTGCCGGTTTCTTGGAGAAGACCAACGTGGTGTTCATTCGCTAAGAGTTCTTTCTCCGAGGCTGTCGTACGAAGTGAAACATCTTCGTACGACGCTCCCATATCAAAGTGGGGCTGACCTTCCAAGGCCCGCATTATTTTTGAAAGGGGTCTATGAATATGGCGAATTTTTGTCGGCAATGTGGCAACCCTCTGTCTGATGGTGACAGGTTCTGTGCCAAGTGCGGGACAGCAGTGGCGAAAGTGGCAGAGCCGTGTCCGGGGGACAGGGACTCCCTTCGGGAATCAGCATGGACCAGCAGGGAACCCTTCGTTGGCAATATGAACAGGATATGTGGAAGCATCCGGTGGTTCTGATTTTGATCATCAAGATTTTCTATGCTATCTGCATGGGGCTTGGAGCATTTCTTTTTGCTCTTTGCGCTTTGGATGGGGATGTTATGGAAGGCCTGAAGATGTTTGTCATCGTGGGACTCGGCATAGGGACATTGATGGCAGTGCTTGCTCTGATGGCATGGGGCCTCATGTCTCTGGCACGAGGGGGAAAATATTGTTTTGAGTTTGAGATGAACGAGAAAATGGTGGTTCATCATGCGACTCAGCAGGAAAAAAATCGCAGGAGAACCATCCTGGGATTGCTTTTTTTCCTGTCGCCCCAGCGCAGTCTATCCACAGCGGCTTTGGCAATGACACCCGTTTCCATGGCAACGAGCTATGATGAGGTGAAGACCATCGAAGCCGTTCGGGAGCATGACCTGATCAAAGTCAATGGAACATTGGACCGCAATCAGGTCTACGCTGCGCCGGAACAGTATGATTTTGTATGGAATTACATTGTCTCCCGTTGTCCGCAAGCAAAAATTTTAACAAAGAGAAAGGTTGGTTGAGATGAAAACATGGAAAAAGAAAGCAGTCGCCGGAGCCTTGGGACTCAGCATGGCTGTGGCGTTGGGGCTGGCAATGCCCGCATCTGCCTTTGCAGAGATTCGCACGATTGAGGCGGAGGGAACCTATCTCGTGGGGGACGGCATGGATGAGAATCCTGCTACAGCTAAGGCGAGGGCAAGGGAAGAGGCAAAGCGGGTGGCCAGTGAAAAGGCCAGCGTCTATGTGGAGAGCCTTTCCGAAGTCAAGAATGGCAGCGTGACGGAGGACATCATTCGCACGATTTCTGCCAATGTCATGCAAATCAAAGAGGAAAAGCCCGTAGTTATCGAGGTGATAGATGGCGGAACATTGATGTTCCGTTGCCAGATTATCGCATTGGTGGACAGCGACAAGGTTTCCAGCCAGCTGCATCAGGATCGGCAAGAGCTGGACGAGGCCGCCCGCCGCAACAAGGAACTGGAAGAGCTGGTAAAGCAGCAGAATGCGGAGCTGGAGGCACTCAAAAGGCAGTATGCAGGAGCACAAAATGAGGAGCAAAAAGCAGAAATCCGCGTGCAGGTCAAGGTGAACGAGCAAAAGTTCGAGGCGCGGGAATGGCTGGAAAAGGGCAACGCGCTCATGGGGCAAAGGGATTATCAGGGGGCGGTCAGTGCCTACCATGAGGCCGTTTCCATGAATCCGCAGGATGCTATCGGCTACTATCGCCTTGCCAATGCTTATCGGATGTTGCAGGATTTCGACAAGGCAATCACGAACTATCAGAATGCACTGGGCATCAATTCCAGATATTCCGATGCCTACAACAATCTGGGCTTCACCTATGAGCAGATGGGAAACTATCGGGTGGCTGCCGAGAACTATCAGAAGGCTATCGAATGTGACAGGAATTATGCCGCCGCCTATTACAACATGGGCAACAGCTATTTCCGCAGCGGCGACTACCAGAAGGCCGCCCAAAATTATGAGCGCGTGATAGCCATTGACAACAAATATATCCTTGCCCACAACAATCTTGGCCTTGCCTATGAGAATATGGGCGCCTTTGACAAGGCCATTGCCAGTTTCAGCCAAGCGATTGATTTGGCACCGGACAAAACCTCCAAGGGACTGGCGAGAACCTACAACAACCGTGGAACATGCTACCAGAAAATGCGTCGCGTAGAGGAAGCAATTGCCGACTACACGAAGGCAATGGAGCTTGATCCCGGATATGCGGAACCTCGCACGAATCGGGATCAGCTTTTGAAATGGATGAAGAAGTAATAGGTGCATGGGATGGAGGGCGACGGACATGAAGAACTTGAAAAAACGCATGTTTTTGACGATGGCCGCATTGGCGGCCGTAACGGGAACAGCTTTTGCCAATGCGACAATCCCCATTGATGCCCATCGGTACAACGGGCATTTCTATTACGTCTTTGACAATGTGGCTGATTCCTGGGAAGAAGCCGAAAGCTACTGCGAATCCCGCGGCGGCTATTTGGCGGTCATTGACGATGCGGCAGAGAACCGGGAGCTTTACGATTTGATGAAGCGTTCCGGCAAGGTCTCCGCCTATTTCGGTCTGACCGATGCGGGACACAAAAACGAATGGCGCTGGGTGAACGAGGCGCCGCTCCGTTACACCAACTGGCACACGGGCGAGCCAAACCGCCTGCCGGGCGAGCACTACGCCATGTTCCTTGGCGATCATCCCGCCTACACATGGAACGATGGGGACTTCGGGCGTGGCAACAGCGGCCCCAGCAAAGCCTTTCTTTGCGAGTGGGACAGCCTGCAGGGAAGCGGCGTGGTCTATACGCCCGATGGCGCCAGAGGCCCTGGACACCGTCCTCCCGAAGAGTATGGGCATCATCGTCCCCATGGACACGCGCATCCGGGAAATAACGGCAATACCGTGACGGAACCCTCCTATCCTCCGGTTCCCAAGACGGAGGGAACAGCGCCGAATTTCACGGGCGGCAAGGTCGTTACCTTCTTGCATTTTGACGGGCCGAACGGCAAAAAAGAAAAAGATGTTGTCGAATGGGGTTCTTACGGCAAGGCAGATTTGGATACCTTCGGGGCAAAATCCGGCACGGCCATGTCCCTGAGGGACGGTGGATATCTGACAAAGCTGTCCGACATTACCATCGGCGGACAGGACTTCACCATCGACTTCTGGATGAATATGTCCTCCTACAGCGGCAGCTATGCCCGCGCCTTCGCCCTCTTCAACACATTGGAAAGCAATTCCCAAGCCTTGCTCTTTTACCGTTCCGGCACCAGCGGCGACTTTTACACCATGTGGAACAATTCTTCGGCAAAAAATCCTTCGATGAAGCTCGATCATCTCCAGCACGTTGCCATAGTCTATCGGCATGACCTTGGGGTGCTGACCACGTATGTGGACGGGATAAAGAACAGTGAAATCAAGTGCACCGTCCCTCGCACACGTTTTTCCTACGGCTATATCGGGAAGAGCAATTTCAAGGGTGACGGCTCTATGACGGGCACTTTGGACGAATTCCGCATTGTGGACGGAGCCGCCCTCTGGAAATCGGATTTTGTACCTCCCACCTCCTATTGAATTCTCTGCGGTGAATGTGAGGGGGATGAACCATGAGAAAATTGACGATAGAGGAAATCTGTTGTTAGATTTTGACCTAATCAAATAATCAACAGGGAGGAAAAGACTATGAAAAAGAGATTCGTTTGTACAAGCATTTTGGCGTTGAGTTGTCTCTTTGCCTTTTCGGGGCCGGCGGCGGCAATGAAAATCGATGGGCCGAATGAGATGCGCAGTCAGACGCCGCCTCTTTACGACCAATATCCTTGCGTAGGAGTGGACGATGTTTCCGTTTACTATATCGATCCCTCCAGCTGCTTTGCTTCCGAAAATAATGGCACGATGGTTCTTGGCGCGCTCCTCTATGCCACGGGGGGTGGCGCAGCTCCCGGCGGAGGTCCTGCGAAGCTCGGCCAGTGCACGGTGGAGTTCACGACCTATCTGCAAAATGGCGAACGAGTCATCGAGACAGACGGCTTGGAGTCAAAGTCCAGAAGGCCATCCACGGTGGAAGAGAGCCAGGATTTCTATCAATCTCTTTTCTGGACCATTGCCGAAATCACGGGGGTGGCGGGGGATTTGCAGTAAACTTCCTGTA
>JAFSWY010000253.1 GCA_017444295.1 Selenomonadaceae bacterium
AGGAAATCTACCGTCTTGTCGGGCCTTCCGGCAATATCCTGAGGATTTCCAACTGCATGACGCGGCTGCGGCTGCAACTGGCAAAAAAAAATGATGCCATGCTGAATGGCATCAAGGGACTCAAGGGAGTCATGGGCATCAACGACACGGAGGAGGAACTGCAGATCATTCTGGGGCCGGGCAAGGCCACGGCTGTCGCCGAGCTCTTCAAGAGGCTGGCAGAGGACTCTCCGAAAGCCGCATCCCCTGCCTCCGGGGGAAAGCCCCAAATCGGGGATGGCAAGGCACTTCACGCAAGGATTCGCGCCCGCAACGCCACGCCGGTCAAACTCTTCTTCAAGCGCATCGCCAGCATCTTCATCCCCCTCATCCCCGGCTTCATCGCCTGTGGATTGCTCACGGGATGCCTTGCGATTGCCGCCAAGGCAGACCCTGCCCTCACCGCCTCGCCCCTCTGGAACCTTTTGGCGACAGCAGGCAATGCGGTGTTCTGGGGCATGAACCTCTTCGTCGGCTACAACGCCTCCAGGGAATTCGGCGGCACCCCCATCATCGGAGGGCTGCTCGGTGCCTTCATCTCACATCCGGGACTTTCCTCCATCACCTTCGGAGAGACCCATCTCCTGTCCGGCCGCGGCGGTGTCATCGCCGTCATCCTCGTGGCAGCTTTCTCAGCATGGCTGGAAAAGAGACTGCACCGCATCATCCCGGAGATGTTCGACCTCTTCCTCACGCCCTTCTGCACCGTAGTTCTTTCTGCCTGCATGGCGGCGTTCCTCCTGCAGCCTCTCGGAGGCCTCCTCTCCGATGCCATCGGTGCGGCTGCCACGGGGGCAATCAGCAACGGCGGCGCCATTACCGGCTTCCTGCTCGGAGGAATCTGGCTGCCCCTGGTCATGTTCGGCATCCATCAGAGCTTCACGCCGATCCACGCCGACCTGCTCGCCAACTATGGGGTCACGATTCTCCTGCCCATCCTCGCCATGGCAGGGGCGGGGCAGATCGGGGCTTCCCTCGCTGTCTACTTCAAGACAAGAAACAGCTTCCTCAAGAAAACCATTCTCTCCGCGCTCCCCGTGGGACTGATGGGAGTCGGCGAGCCCCTCATCTACGGTGTCACCTTCCCCCTGGGTAAGCCCTTCATCGGGGCCTGCATTGGCGGCGCCTTCGGCGGTGCCGTGGAGGCCGCCTTCATGGTAGGGGCGCGGGCCATGGGAATCTCCGGCCTCCCCCTTGCTCCCACCACCGACAACATCCCCATCTACCTTCTGGGCCTCGTCACCGCCTATATCACCGGCTTCATCGCCACATGGCTGCTTGGATTCGACGACCCGCCGGAGGAATGATGCCACAGTGGAGCATTCATTGGGGGATCATCTGACGTAAACGGAGGCCCAAATGAGGCAGATATCAATTTTGCGAGGTGTATAGATCGATGAAAAAGGTATTAATTATTTCCGCATCGCCCAGAAAAAACGGGAATTCTCAAATGCTCTGCGAGCAGTTCAGAAAAGGGGCTATGGAAAAGGGGCATCAGGTGGAGCTCGTTCGTCTGATGGAGCTGAATATTGGTTTTTGCCGTGCCTGTGATGCCTGCATGAGAAACGGTGGGACATGTATCTTAAAGGATGATATGACAAAAGTTCTCGAACTATACCAGGAAGCAGATGTACTCGTGCTGTCAACACCGGTATATTTCTACGGAATCAGTGCACCGATGAAGACATTTATCGACAGAACATATCCTATCTGGCAGCATCTCGGGAAAAAAGAAGTATACTATATTGTATCAGCGGGACTCGGCTTGGATATCATTGAAAGATCTCTGGGAGATTTGGACGGCTTTGTTGATCATCTGGAAGAATCTCCTGTAGCCGGAAGGATTTATGCGCCAAATGTAATGGATAGCGGCTTAGTATATAATACCGATGTTTATTACAAAGCCTATGAAATGGGCTTCGCATTATAACTATTGGACTTCGACCTGGATAGCGGCCTTATCCCAAGCGATAGCCTAATATACGGTTTCTATCCGTCAGGCCAGAGGTTTGCCGCCGGCTTCCTTCAGATTCCACCTCGCGACGGACACCCTTGCCATTGGCTATATCTTTCCCGCTACCGGGCAGATTCCGGACTTTCACCAGTTAGAAACGTGCGCCGCCAGGCGCACGATACGAAAGACCGGCCGCCATTTCCGCAAGGAAATATGACGGTCGGTCTTTTGTGTCCTGTCATCTCAAAAGTATGGATTGTCTTGTCAAAGCATGATCACTCTAGCGCATGGATAATTTCCCCGACAACATCCCCATCTGCCTTCTGTGCCTTGTCACCGCCTATATCAGTGGATTCATCGCCACCTGGCTGCTTGGATCCGATGACCCGCCGAAGGAATGATGGAATGGCCGCCTCAAAGTTGGCTGCGATACTTTTGGAAATCAGCTGCTGGTATACCTAGCGCTTCCATGGCCTTTTCTGGAGGCAAATGGAGATTTTTCATGATATTTTTGATGTTATCCAAACGTTCACTTAGATGGGCATAGTTTATCTGTGCCGCCTGGTCACGGCGAAACTTCTCCGCTTTCTCATAAGCTCTTTTTGCCACTTCGTCTTTGGTAAACACATCTTCCACCTCCATTGCTTCTTTAATGGCTGCCTCGCTCTCCGCTATCTCTGCCAGTTCCTCATCAGAAGTATCAGGGGAGAAGTAGGCAGCCCATTTCTCCATGCGGTTCATGTCCTTCACATTCTTGCCCTTGAACTTCAGAAGCTCAAGGAAGTGTATCTCCAGCTTATCCGTCAGCTGGCACTTTGTTTTGATATCATAAATGCCAAAGCAGCTGTGCATATCCGGGTAGTTCTTCTCATCGAACAGGTTGAAGCCAAGGATATTGATGGCCACGGTGCGCTTCAGCTGATCATATTCCTCACCCCGCTTGAGGTCAGCATAGTTCCGCGCCCAGTAGAAAAGAGAACGTTCTCCCATGGCGGCCAAGGGGTTGACCTGCATTTCAATATTCACCTTCACACCGCTGGATGTGCGCCCCAGAATGTCCAGCCGAGACTCCTTGCCCTCGTATTCATCAGCATCTATTTCCCGGTCAAGAAACTCGATATCCACGATGAGCTCCGTCCCCTGAAAGTCAAAGAACGCATTGATAAGGGCCAGAGTAATCTCCGGGTGTTTGGCGAATACTGCTTTGAATACAGCGTCATTGGTACGATTGATACGAAAAGCTGCCATCTCCACCCCTCCTGTTTTTGTCTCTATTTTATGTCTTTGTCGAAGAAAAGACAAGGTATTCTATTCCATCATCGCCTCTACCTAAATTATAACCAAAACATCAGAATATTCCAAGGGTTATAACAATTATTTAGGTTTCGTTATCTTCGTTAATCGTCTTCGTATCTTTGTCAAATGTCGTGACTCACATTTATCTGTAAAAAAGTCTTTTCCCATAACTTTTCGCGCTCGTTTTATATAACCTAAAATCCCGCCCAGGTTTTACCCTACATCGTAACGTTCATCGAATGTCTTGAAATTCCTATGTTCATAAGACTTGCCTAATCCTCCGAAGTAGGTTAAAATATATGCAGCCTACATTAGGGAGGGAATATTATGTCCTGCATCACCAAGCAGCATATCGGCAAGTATACGTACCTATACGAATCCACCTCCTTTCGGAA
>JAFSWY010000254.1 GCA_017444295.1 Selenomonadaceae bacterium
AGATTTATGGTCTTTATATCCTTCATCCGAACAATGTAGGACGCTGCGGACATATCTGCAATGCAAGCTACGCCGTCAGTTCCGAAAGCCGCGGACTGCATATCGGTGAGCTTATGGTCAGGGATTCCCTTAAGCAGGCCAGGAGGATAGGTTTCGAAATTTTGCAGTTCAACGCTGTGGTCGCGACGAATATTCACGCGAGACATCTCTATGAGAGACTGGGATTCTGCCAACTCGGGACGATTCCGCAAGGCTTTCGCATGAAAGATGGGCATTATGAAGATATTTGTCCCTATTATCATTTGCTTTGATGTGGAGAGCATACTTGTTTTGATAGTCTTCGGTGGCAGATTAGTGGACACATAGCGGGCTTTGTCCACTCAAAAGAAGGCAACCATTCCATTCGCAAGAAACACCTGACGAAAATCCTGCAAGTCCTCTGGGTGAAGCGCCTTGGCTTGAGCGAAGGCATACTCTTTTCCCAGCATGTGATACTTGTTCTCGCCAAATTGATGGAAGGGCAAAAGCTGAACGCGTCCGGCACCGACCTCTCGGAGCCGCCGGACAAAGCCTGCTGCATCCTCTGCGCTGTCGTTATAGCCGGGGATGACGGGGAGCCTCGGCAGAACCTCCTTGCCCTGCTCTATGGCAAACTTCATATTGGCAAGGATCACCGCATTGGTTACGCCGGTCGCCTCGAGATGTGATGAAAGATAAGCTAGAGCAGAAAGGAATCCATGTTCACGCAGCAGCGCAGGATTCCTGCTCTTGAGGGGAGGTCACATTATGGCAGAGCAGAAAAAAATAGTTTTAGGCTTTATTGGCAATGGCAAGAGTGCCAATCGCTACCATCTGCCCTTTATCCTTACGCGGCAGAATAAAATCAAGGTGAAAACAGTCTATCAGCGCACCCTGAGGGATAATGGATGGGCAAGGCTTCCCGATGTTGCCTATACGGATGATTTGGATAAGCTGTTAAGCGACCCCGAGATGGATGCAGTGGTTATCACCACGCCGCCTGCCGCTCATTACGAATTGGCCTGCAAGGTGCTGTCCGCCGGGAAACATTGCGTAGTGGAGAAACCATTTGCTACCAGTGTGGAGGAAGCGGCGCAGCTCTTTCAGCTGGCGCGGGAAAAGGGCGTGATGGTGCAGTGCTATCAAAACCGCCGTTTTGACAGTGATTTTTTGACGGCGCAGAACGTGATGTCCTCGGGCGTTTTAGGCGAGGTCTATGAGATCAATATGCACTATGATTATTACCGCGCCTATATGCCGGAGCAGGAAAAGTCCTATCGCCGGGAAAATGCGTTCCTCTATACACATGCCTGTCATACGGTAGATCAGGTGCTTTCCTGGCTGGGCAAGCCGCAGGATTGCCGCTGTGACGTACGCCAGCTTTTGGGCAAGGGGCGCATGAATGATTATTTTGACTTGGACTTGCTGTATCCCGGGCTTAAAGTATCGGTGAAATCCAGCTACTTCCGGGCCAAGGCTCGTCCCAGCTTTGAGCTTTATGGACGGCGCGGCGTGTTCATCAAGCAGGAACAGGACAGACAGGAAGCTGACCTCAAAAAATTCTATCTGCCGGAAGGACATGATGATTTTGGCCTGGATATGCCGGAGAACTACGGAACACTGATATACTATGATGAAGCCGGCGTTTACCATGAAGAAAAAGTGCCTAGCGAACGCGGCGATTACGGCCGTTATTACGATGCGCTTTACGCTACGATACTGCAGGGCGCACCGCAGCTGGTCACGGAAGAACAGACAATGGAACAGATGCGTATACTGGAAGCTGCCGGGCAGGATTTGGCATAGACAGGAAGAGGGGCACCGTGCGAAAGGGCGGTGCCCCTTTTAGATCGCCAGTTTGGCTTCACCGATGAACTTGCATACAACGGAATCTTTGTCGTGGATTGCCTCCTTGCG
>JAFSWY010000023.1 GCA_017444295.1 Selenomonadaceae bacterium
GCCCTCACAGGCCTTCAGGGCCCGAGAAACCTCATAGGTGAAGTCCACGTGCCCCGGCGTGTCGATGAGGTTGAACATGTACTGCTCCCCGTCGGCAGCGGTGTAGAACATGCGCACGGCGGAAGCCTTGATGGTGATGCCCCGCTCACGCTCGATGTCCATGGAATCCAGAAGCTGAGCCTCCATGTCCCGCTTGGCCACGGTGTCGGTGAGCTCCATCATCCTATCCGCCAGGGTGGACTTGCCGTGATCGATGTGGGCGATGATGCAGAAGTTGCGAATATGAGATTGGTCCATGCCATATATCTCCCTGAAAAGTTATGGAACATCATACCCCATCCCGCCCAAAAAAGCAAGATGGGGCATGACAAGGAGAACCATTCCCCCTGCTGTCTGCGCTTATCCGAACAAGCTTCCCTTCATCAATTCATATCGAAGTATATCACTTCGTAGTTATCTTCATCTGTGTATCTCAGGATCACTCTGAATTCATCCTTGAACTTTCCGTTTGGACTTTCCCAGGAGGATTTAGCATACAGTTTAGATTCATCTACGATGACATATCCTTCGATATACCAATAATCATCCTCTTCAATAAAGCCTGCATCATACTCTTTTTTGTCACAGAACGTGAATCCCTCTATTGCTCCTATCACGTCTTTATACTCTTCCTCAAAATCTTGCATAAGCACTCTTTCGACTTCCTCAATGACGGAAGACGTATGATGACCCCATTTGTCTTTTTCACTACTCTTTTTATAATATCCGCTTTGTTTCCACTCTGCATACATCAGGATCTGCCCGCTTTCCTGTATGAATCCGATAGCGAAGAAAGCCGGTACTTTTGATTCTCTTAAAAAGCTTATTTTTTTCGGTCCTTCTGCTAATTTCCACTCTTTATCAACGATCGTCCCAAACATCTTCCCAACCACTCGTTCATCGGTATCTTCGATCGCAAACGGTCCATACTCCGATACATGATAATATCTGGTGCTCTCTCTGTAGGAAAGACTATCGTTTTCAATGACGATTTTCCTCATGAATTGCGAATCGGAATACCGTCTTTCAGTATCATGTGTGATCGAAAAGTATGTGCCTTCAATATCCTTGCATGTGCTCTTGTCCGTCGTCCAGCCAAGGGAAGCAACGATGAACACAGCACACAGGATCACTATACTTGTTTTTTTCATTTTCATTCTCCAACTCCTTTTCATCGGCATTGTGGGTGAACTCAGACATTCCAGGAAAGCTGCGCAAATAACGTGCGGCTGCGCCTATGTGACGGTATCATCATATCATGACACAGGACTTTTATTCAATAACGATTTCTCCCTCCTTCCGTCATGCTGCGCTCGTCACCTCCCCCCTCCGAGGGGGGCACGCATGCAACTCATGAACGCCCCCTGCGGGAGTGCCGTCACGAAATGGCGGAGGGAGGATCAATTGCTTGCGATGGAAGGACATTTGCGTCCAACAGATTATCCGAACAAACAAAAAAAGCCCTTTGGTAAGAGCTTTCTTCGTTGCGTTATACTAAGACTTGATTCAAACGAGGCAAGATTGCCGAGGACTTTTTTGTTCTGCCGAAAGCAAACGTAGGAAGGCGATGCCGGTGCGCATCGTTGACCGAAGTGAGCCAAAGGCAGGGCGGAAAATAACCGGCAAGATGTCTTCTTTGAACCAGGGATTAGTATTGGTCGGTTGTAATCACGGATGTCAGGCTTCCTTCTTGTCCTTCTTATCCATGTCGATGACCTTTTCGCCATCATAGTACCCGCACTTCTTGCAAACCGCGTGGGGGAGCTTCAGCTCGTGGCACTGGGGGCACTCCACCAGGGTGGGGGCCGTCAGATTGTTGTTCGCCGAACGACGGGAATCTCTGCGTGCCTTGGACGTTTTTCTCTTTGGTACTGCCATGATTACACCTCCTTATCCTCAAAACTCAATGCTTTTAGCGCATCAAAGGCGCTGTTTCTGGTTTTCTCGGCGCAGTTGCACCGAAAACGGTTGAAATCGATGCCGCACACAGGGCACAGCCCCTTGCAATCGGGCTTACACAGGCTCACCATGGGGAGCTGCAAAAAGAGCTCGTCCAAAAACGCCTGGGTAAGGTCGATGGTGTCGCCCTCGAAGGGATAGGTCTCGTCCTCCTCCTTGTGGAAGACCGCCTTGACGAACCGGTCCTCAAAGGAAAAGGCGAAGGGCTCCTCGAAGGGCTCGTTGCAGCGGGCGCAGATGGACGCAATCGTCACCTTGGCTTCGCCGGTGACCGTGAACCCCTCGACGTCGCCCACAACCGTGCCGGTCAGCGCGGCGTCGCCCACGAAGCGGACGGTCCGGCCGCCGTAGGTCTGATCCGCCAGCGGGCCCTGCCAGGCATAGGGGAAAACCTCGCCCAGCTGCTTAGCCGCCTGATGAATGGACAGTTCCATCGCGCACCCCTCAAAATCAACCAAAGTGTATTCTACTTGTTTCGCGGCCGTTTGTCAACCAAATTCTTGCCGGGTTTTCCCTTTTTTTTCGTGGATTTTGGCATCATGGCTTCCTTCCGCTCCGGGATGAGGCAGCGACCGCCCCGCCCGATCAGATCCTCCCGGTGGCAGAGGCGCAGGGCTTTCTCCACCAGAGGCCGGTTCTGGGGGAGCCAATACTGCATGAGGGCCCGCTGCATCCGCTTTTCCTCCCCCTTCGGTACGTGGATGGGCGCCATGGTCCGGGGGTCCAGACCCGTATAGTACATGCAGGTGGACACGGTGCCCGGCGTGGGATAGAAGTCCTGGACCTGTTCGGGCCGGTGGTTGATGGACTTCAAATACTCGCTGAGCTCGATGGCGTCCGCCAACGTACAACCGGGATGGGAGGAGATGAAGTAAGGCACCACGTACTGTTTGAGGCCGTACTGCTTGTTGAGGCGGGCGTACTTGGTGAGGAAGGCCTCGTACACCTCATGGGAAGGCTTATTCATGGCCGCCAACGCTCCCTCGGCCACATGCTCGGGGGCCACCTTCAGCTGGCCGGACA
>JAFSWY010000255.1 GCA_017444295.1 Selenomonadaceae bacterium
AAGGCTTGGTGTCGCGGCTGTCCCGCTGTGGCCGCTGCCAATTCCGGCGGGGATTTCTATGCCGTTGATCCGCAGTGCTGGAAGGAGATATGAGGAAATGGAAATACTGGCCTTGATGAAGGAACGCCGCTCCATTCGGAAATATCAGGAAAAGCAAGTCCCAAGGGATCTGGTGGATAAAATTGTTGAGGCAGGGCTGTACGCTCCCAATGCCGGAGGCGGCCAGCGCAGCATGATTGTCACTCTGCACAATGCAGAACTGGCGAAGAAGCTCGGCAAGCTGAACTTTTCAACCTTTGACCGCAGCAAGCTCCTCGGCGGCCATGTATCCGATGAGCAGCCCTCGGTCATTGATGATCCGAATATCAGGAACGGCTTTTACGATGCGCCTACGGTCTGCGTGATTTTCGGGCAGAAGGACTTTCTTTTTAGTGTGGCGGATGCCTTCTGCATCGCGGAAAATATGATTTTGGCTGCTCATGCGTTGGGAGTTGATTCCTGCATTGTTTCCCGTGCCGAGGACACCTTTGCCCTGCCGGAAGGCAAGGCGTTCATGGAGGAATGGGGCGTGCCGGATACGATGGAGGCCAAGGCTTTTGTGACATTGGGCTATCATGCTGGCGACTATCCGAAAGGCAAGCCCCGCAAAAAATGCCGGAATATCGTGATTGAGTAGATTTACGAGGAGGTTCTGTCGATGAGTTTGATTAAAGGATTGCATCATGCTGCCTTGCGTTGCTGCGGCAAAGCAGAAATGGACGCTGTGATTGCGTTTTATTGTGATGTGCTTGGCATGAAGAGACTGCGCAGCTGGGGCGAGGGAGTGGAAGCCGGAGCGATGCTGGATACGGGGAGCGGTGTGATTGAGCTGTTTGCCAATGCCGAGCCGGGACGCAAGGCGGGACAGGTTGACCATATCGCCCTGGCTACCGATAAGGTAGACGAGTGTATGGCGGCGTGTGCCAGAGAAGGGCTGAAAGTCATAATGGCACCACAAGACATCGTTGTGCCCTGCGAAAGGCCCTACCCATTGCGAATTGCCTTCGTGGAGGGGAAAGCCGGGGAAATCATTGAGTTTTTTGACGAAAAATGAGAAGGAAGGTTATCTGTCATGCACTTTTCCAGTGGCATCAATCGGCCACCCTATGAGGCTCATGACGAATTTTTGCAAATTACATCGGGATGCAGCCACGGGAACTGCAAATTCTGCACATTCTACAAGGACAGCCCTTTTTCCCTGTCACCCATGGAGGAAATCGAGGCTGATATCAAAGAACTTGCCCATTCCGGCTGGAGCTTTGACCGGATTTATTTGCAAGGAGCCGATCCCTTTATCCGCAAAACGGAGGATTTGCTGAAAATCGCCGATATGATTTATCATTATCTGCCCCAAGTGAAATCCATCGGCGGCTATGCACGGGTGGACAACCTGAAAAACAAGACCGTGGGTGAGGTGCGGCAGCTCAAGGAAGCGGGCTATAGCTATTTCTACTTCGGCGTGGAAAGTGGCGATGACAAACTTCTCGATCGCATGAACAAGGGCTATCATGCCGATTATGTACTCAATGAGTGCCGCAAAATGGACGAGGCGGGAATGCCTTGGATTGCCAATTTCCTGGGCGGACTTGGCGGCCATGGCTGGGGGCTGTCCCATGCACGGGAAACGGCAAAGCTCTATAATCAGCTCAAACCTGCCATGATTTATGCTTCGGAACTGACGCTCTTTCCCGATACGCCGCTTTCCCGTGATGTGGCGGAAGGTAAATTCGCCGAAGCCACGGAGCGGGAACGCATGGAGGAAATGCA
>JAFSWY010000256.1 GCA_017444295.1 Selenomonadaceae bacterium
GGCAATGCTCCCTATCTTCTTTCGTGCCGCCAGAAGCTCTGCTCCGGCAACCTGATGAATCGCCCTGTCCACGCCGCCTCCCACAATAGGACGGGGATTGGCAGTATTCACAATAGCGTCAACCTGCATTTTCGTGATGTCGTTTCGGACAATTTCTAACGGCATGGCTCACTCTACCCCTGGAAAGGAATTGACATACTTGATTTTGATGTCAGGAAAGCTGTCCACAAACTGTACCGTGAAGTCCTCGCCATACTCGACAAATTTCCATTCGCCTATATCGTCGGGAAAGGAGTCAACGACCTTCACCTTGAGGTCTGGGAAGGAATCCACCACCTTCACCTTGATGTCTGCGAAATGCTCCACGACCTTTACTTTGCCGCATAGCTTGATGCCCTTGTAATATCCATCCTTATTGACGGCGGATGCCGCCATCGCCGGAAGTGTCACAGCGAATAGGATAAGCATTGTGATGATTGCAGTCAATTTCTTCACAGTTTTTCCCTCCCATCCGCTTACCGTGGCAGATGCAGATATACCAGCCCTGCTATCTGCAAAATCAATAGGAACGGTACGCCATACTTGAATTTCAGGTGAAAGGTCTTATGGCGAAAAATTCTCATCGCTGCCAGTGCTCCAATACTGCCCCCCACGGCAGCAAAAGCCAGGAGCGTCATCTCCGGGACACGCCATGCATGACGCTTGGCGCACAGCTTATCCCATCCGTATGTCAAAAATGCCACCAGATTGATGACGGCAAAATACCACATAATCACGTTATGTCCTTGGATTTCCATTCCTGCTCCTTCAAAATCTGTCGCACAATTTCCATGCCGTCCTTCCGTGCCAAGGTTCCGTAGGAAAACCTCACGTCCTCCGTCACCTCATGCCCGAACCACGAAGGAGGCTCAAAGCTATTTGCCGCCTGTTCCGTAGGAAATTCGACCTCCACATAGCTGAAGCCCGACAAATACCCATCATGCACATGAAGTTCCGCTGTGTTTCCATCCACAAGCGGAATGCGATAACGTCGCTTCTCTATCATCGCCGTATCAGGGCAGAGGCGCATGGCAAGGCTGTCAAACTCTTTCCGTGATATGTCCGTCTCCCATTCCTCCCGCACAAGCCCTGCTCCGCGCTTGACGGTCAACGTGAATCGGCTCTCACTGATTTGCCGGATACGTATTTCCGGCAGGAGTGCCACATAACCCTGCCGCAAAGATTCATACTCTGACGGCAGGTCAGGGAGTGTTTTCACCAAGAATTGCCGTTCAATCTCCATGCACACACTCCCTCCCTATTGGAACAATTCGCCGAATATGCCTCTTTTCCTGCCTCAAAAGGATAATTTACGCCCGCCTCCCATCCGAAAGTCCCTGCCTCCGGCCTCGAAGATATCCATATATGAAAAAAGAGAATCCCATTCAAAGCAGTCTCTTGATGGGATTCTCTTCTTGAATAGGCCTTGACAGCCCTGTTTTTTACTTCTTGTAGCGCTTGTTGAACTTCTCGATGCGCCCGCCTGCCTGAACGTCGCGCTGACGGCCCGTGAAGAACGGGTGGCACCTGGAGCAGACATCGACGCGAAGCTCCTTCTTCGTCGAGCCAGTCGTGAACGTGTTGCCGCAGCCGCAGGTCACTTTTGCCTCGAAGAACTCCGGATGGATTCCCTCTCTCATTCCTGTACACCTCACTTTCCCCCGACAATGCCGGAAAAGATACAAGGCCGCTCTGCGCAGCCTTGGTTTAGACCGCTCACCGCCAAGGGCAAGGCCGGCCAGAAGACCGTGGAACCAGACGTCAGTACGTCCAGTACCGCATAATTATAACATAAGGAAAAATCCCATGCAAGAGAACCCGGTCTCCTTCTGCAAAAATTTCTTGAAAAAATCGCCCTGATATTAGATAATATCTATACTCGCGAACAGTAAAATTTACATCTCGTTACAGCTCGCTCGCGGTATATGCAGAGAGCGTAAGAGCTTTCCCTTCGGGAAATTCTAACGCTCTCTAGCATAGGTATATTTTAATAGAAAGGACGAACCAAATGCCGAACCCAAATACCACGCAGCACCAGTGCAGCCTCTGCAAGAAGGCCATCACGGTGCATAGCCAATACGATATGCCCATCTTTGATCCCAACACGGGATTCGCCATCTGCAAGAGCTGCATCAAGCAGATCAACCGCATCCTCGAGGAACACGATGCCGCCAATGCCTCCGAGGAGAAGAAGGATTTTGCCATCCAGCTCGACGACATCCTCTCCAAGAACAAGCCCCATATCATCAAGGAATATCTGGATGAGTACATCATCAACCAGGACCGCGCCAAGAAAATCCTGGCCGTGGCGGTCTACAACCACTACAAGCGCATGAAGTACGGCGCGGAGCATGAGGGGGACACGGACATCGAGAAGTCCAACGTCATCATGCTTGGGCCCTCCGGCTGCGGCAAGACGGCCCTTCTCTCCCATCTCTCGAAGCTCCTGGACGTGCCCTTTGCCGTCACGGATACCTCCAGCCTCACCGAGGCCGGGTTCGTGGGCGCCGATGTGGAGGTCGCCGTACGCAACCTCTACTATGCCGCCGACAAGGACATTGCCAAGGCGGAGCACGGCATCATCTACCTTGACGAGTTCGACAAGATCGCCAGGAAATCCGGCGCGAACAACTCCATCACCGCCGACCCCGGCCATGAGGGCGTCCAGCAGGCGCTCCTCAAGATGCTGGAGGGAAGCGTGGTGGAGTTCACCGCCCGCGGCCAGCGCAAGCACCCGGAAGCCCCCACCATCAAGGTGGACACGAAGAACGTCCTCTTCATCCTCGGAGGTGCCTTCGTCGGCATCGACAAGGAGATCTCCAAGCGCCTGAAAAAGGCCGATGCCAATATCGGCTTTGGCGCAGAGGTGCAGGGCGAGGACGAGAAGCCGAAATACGATGAGCTCATCCACAAGGTGCGCCCCGAGGATCTCATGGAATACGGCATCATCCCCGAGATCATCGGCCGCCTGCCCATCATCTGCACACTGGAGACCCTGGACGAGGACGCGCTTCTCCGCATCCTCACCGAGCCGAAGAACGCGCCGGTCAAGCAGTACGAAAAGCTGCTCTCCATGGACAACGTGAAGCTGGAATTCCAGGAGGACGCTCTTCGCGCCGTCGCCAAAAAGGCCATCGAGAGGAAGACCGGTGCCCGCTCCCTCAAGGGCATCATCGAGGACACGATGCTGGATGTCATGTTCGATATCCCGAAGTCCAACGAGCCAAGAAAAATCATCATCACCAAGGAATGCATCGAGGACGGCGCGAAGCCGACCATCGAACCGATGGAATAGCAGGCTACAAAAGCTCCCTTATGCGCTCCCAGTCCGGCTGCCTTGCCGCCTCCCGAATGGCCTCGTATTTCTCTTTCATATCCTCGGGCAGCTGATACTCTGCCAGGGAATCCAGAACGAATTTCAGGCTGTCATAGTCAAAGGCCGCCGTGACCTCCCGCAACGTCTCAAATGCCTCCTTGAGCTCCGCCTCGTCAATGGCGGGCTTGTCCGCCCCGCTCTCCTTCGATGTGATGAGCGGGGCAAGTTTTTCTGCATAGCTCCGATAGAGGGCCAGAAGCGCAGGGGTATTGACGGCAATCTCCTCCAGATAGCCGTTATTGCCGGCACTTTCCAGGCGCCGCGCCCGCTCCGACAATTCCTTTGCGCCAATGAGGCGCGCCGTGCTCTTGAGGGCATGGACCTTCACCGTATAGCTCTTCCAGTCCTTCTCCGCAAAATACCGCTCGATTTCATCCGCCCCCGGCAGGATTGCCTCGGCGAATACTGTCAATGCACCAAGATAGGTCTCGGTCGTCCCGCAGTAAAGGACTCCCTTCTCCACGTCAATTCCTTCCACGTCCATCAGCCACGGAGGGATGGCCGCCTCCGTGCTTTCCGGTGCCTCCTCGGGGGAATCGGAGGCGCTTCCCATCACTACCTTCTCCGGCGGCAGGTACTTCACCATCAGGCTCTCCAGCTGTGCGCTGTGGATGGGCTTCGTCAGGTAGTCCTGGAAGCCTGCCTCGATATACATGGCTCTCGCCCCGGACACCGCATTCGCCGTCAGGGAAATGACAGGCGTTTCCTTGTTGAGGTTCCCCTGCAGCTGCCTCATGCGCTGCAAGGTCTCGATGCCATCAAGTCCCGGCATCCGATGGTCGAGGAAGATGATGTCATAATGCTCTTTCGCGACCATGTTCAGGCATTCGTAGCCGCTCTCCGCCACGTCAATCTTCACGCGGGTCTGCTTCAGCAGACCCTTCACCACTGTGATATTCATCACGGTATCATCCACCACGAGGATTTTCGCCGTAGGTGCCGTGAAGGATTCCTTGTATGTCTCATGCTCCGCCAGCAGCCTGTGGTAGGCATCCTCGAAATTCCCCATGGCATCCCAGTTCCGTACCTCCTGCTTCACGACAAAGGAAAAAACAGAGCCCTCGCCGTAGATGCTGGACACTTCCAGCTGGCTTCCCATGAGTGTGAGCAGCTTTTGGGTGATATTTATGCCCAGCCCCGTCCCCTCGATGGCACGGTTGCGCTTTTCTTCGATGCGCTCGAAGGCATGGAACAGCTTTTCGATATCCTCTTCCCGGATGCCAATGCCCGTATCCCGCACACTGACCTTGAAAAGAATGTTTTCCTCATCCTGCCGCTCATAGTCAACGAAAAGGGTCACCGTTCCCGTTTCCGTGTACTTTACGGCATTCGTGAGAATGTTCGTGATAACCTGCTTGATGCGGATCTCATCGCCAAAAAGGATGCTCGGAATACTCTCCGGCACCTGCACCACAAATTTCAGGCCTTTTTTCTCCGCCCTTCGCTGTATCATGTTCACCAAATCGTTGAGCATAGAGCTCAATGCGTATTCCACGGGGATGATGTCCATCTTCCCCGCCTCGATTTTCGAGAAGTCGAGGATGTCGTTCACCAGCCCGAGGAGGTTGTTGCCGGCGAGGCGGATGTTCTCCGCATATTCCCGTATGGTCTTGTCCTTGCACTCCCGAAGGATCATTTCGTCCATGCCGAGAACGGCATTGATGGGTGTGCGGATCTCATGGCTCATGTTGGAGAGGAACTGGGATTTCGCCAGGCTTGCGTTTTCCGCCTTGATCGCCATCGCCTTGAGATCCTGCGCCGTGACATCGAGGAAAGTGGCAAGGCGCGTGGAAAGCGGGATGATCTGGCTGGGCTCATTGTAGGGGCAGTTGCAGAGATCCACCGCCAACGGCAGGTCCTCCGCCTCGCCCTCCCGCATGCCCACGGCAATGAGGGCGGTATTGAGCACGCCCCCCTTGCCCTCATGGCGATAGATTTCCGCCTGCCCGTTGCTGACCATCAGGTCCGGGCAAAAACGCCGATAGTCGTCAATCTCAATATCGGCATGCTCTTTGAGGAAAAAAGCCCGGTTGCCGCAAGCCACAAGCCAGACCCCCTCCGGGGCGAAATAGCGCATCTCCTCGCTGGCTTGCCACGTCTCCCGCAGGATTTCCTGGGGATGCCCATAGCTCAGGCGCAATTTTTCCCCCCTTTGGATATCCCCGTTGAAATACAGCCGCTTTTCGTCGTCGTAGCAGGGCGGCACACGGGCAATCAGGCAACCGTCGCGCTCGACCATCAGAGGAAACTCGCAGATGTTGAACAGGAACTTGTCGTCTGCACGGACGTTCAGGTAGCGATGGTAAATCTCTGCTGCCGGCATATTGTCGATGCGGGAGATGCATATGGGACTGGCGATTCCCGTGACCTCCAGCTCACGGCCCAAGGGTTTCCAGCCGAGAATATAGTCTGCCCGCACATGCAGATCCTTTCCGCAGAAGGCCACCAGAACCAGACCCTCCCGATAGAGCTGCCTGCCCAGCACGAACTGGTTTCCCTTCCTGCCGGACATGCCGGCCTCCATCGTCCCCTCGGTGAGGCGGAAAATGTTCCGCTCCTTGTCGCCAATCTCCTCCACCTCAAAGGTTCCCGCAACCGCGCCGAAAAAAGGGATGGACTCATTGCCCTCGGACACGCCCCGAATGAACTTCGAGGCATCCACGGTGAGACCTCCCGTGCAGAGAATCTCCACGCCCTTTACGTCCTCCATGGCGGCAATCCGCCTTCCCATGGCACGCCCGGAAGTCTCGTAGCATTGGGAGAAGCCTACCTGCTCCAGCATCACCAGCTTTGCGGAGCGGAAGAAGCAACAGTTCAGGCGCAGGACAATCTTGTCCTGGTCCTTCTGGGCGAACAAGGTGAGGGACATTCCCGCAAGTTCTGCCTTTGGGAGCTTCTCATGCAGGAAGCCCGTGATATTCCCCGCCTGCTCCTCCGTGACATTCGCCAGTATTGCCTTGATATAGATGCTGCTGGCCGTCTCATAAAGGGGCTCCTCCCGGATTTTCTGCACGATTGCCTGCAGCCGCACCCGTCCTTCCAGCAGGTTCTGTGTATTCTCCATCAGAACCTCGTATGTTTTCTGTATCATGCAAATCGCCCCTCGCGCCAATTTGGATATCCGGCATCCTTCAAAAATTACACTCTTGTATATATCTATTCGCGGTAAGAGGCACTTTTTCCTGTCTCCCAACTTCCTCTCCTGCAAAAACCTTTGAAGAAAAAATACAAAGCTATTAAGTTCAAATTTCGAGCCTTAGGGGGTGCAAATGCACCCCCTTCTCCTTTTGCTGAAGCCTAAAACGCTACAATGGCTTGGTGGAGCGATACGAGACGGCGCGGACACGCTTCGATGAGGTGGTGGAATTTGATGAGCGGCTGTGAGGCTGCATGGTGGACTATGTGACGGGGGACGTGGGCGGCGGCATGACCGTGGTGTTTCGGGATGGGACGGGGATTTGAATCCTAACACATAAGAACTATTGGCCGCTGAATTTGTGCCGGACGAAGTCTATAAGCAGACGCTCACCGACGTAAATTTGACGTCCCTTCTTCGTTACTATATAGCCACGTTGTGCCATGCCTTTGATGTGGATGGCAGCAAGGCCGCTCTCCGGGGGAATGCCGTTGCCAGTAAGGATGGAAAATGCTATGCCCTGCCGGACGATGTTCCAAATTGTGGAAAGGTGCGGGGAGTAGTGGAGCACTTGGGGTGTCAGCTTTTGCCTCCGGCATTTTTCCAGAATCTCACGGGTCAAAATGAAGTTTCGTCCCAGCAGCACCAGCGGATAGCCTACGGCTTCTGCCAAGGTGATGGATTTTTGACACGTTAATGCGTGTCCTTTGGGTACACACAGGCAAATAGGCCAATCTGACAGCTTGCGCAGGGAAAGGGTGAAGCGCTCGTCTGCATCGTGGACAAAAGCCAAATCCACCTCCTCCCGCTCCACCATATCCAGAGCCTCCCCACCGGCAGGTTCTGTGATTTCCAGTTCCATCTCCGGGTGAAGATTCCTGAACTCCCCCAGGAGCAAGGGCAGTATAACGGTGGCAATCTGAGAGGGAAGGGCGATTTGCAGGCGATTGTGGCGGTGGGCGATTTCCCTGACGCTTCCCTCGAACCGCTTGATCTGTTTGAGCATAGACTCTACCTCATGCAGCAGGGCGTGGCCGTCCTCCGTGAGTTGGATATTGCGGCCTACATGGTGAAAGAGATTCAGACCGGTTTCCTCCTCGATATTTTTCATGGCAAGACTTAGGGTGGACTGGGACATATGCAGTGCCTCCGCTGCTCGAGTCACGTTTTCGTAACGGCAGACTTCGGCGTAATATTGCATTTGCTGGATGTTCATCAAGGCACCTCCCTTTTCTTCATCATACTGTAATCAATCGGTTTTATCAATAGATATATTGATTATAAATGTTTTTCTTTTGCGAGACTCAGGTGTATGATAAAGCCAACAAGAGGAAAACGGCTGAAATGATGAGGAGGTTTTGACCATGAAAAAGGCAATGATGAACTGGGCAGAAAAGATGATGTTGGCAGCCCATAAAGCTGCCAACCGCTATCAGGCTGTTATGCAGCAGGAAAAGGATTTGCCCCTGGCCAAGAAAAATATGCTCTATGGACGGTATCTGAAGGATATGGACGAGGTACTCTAACAGGAAAAATTATCCCCATAGCGAAGTATAACAACAGAGATATCAATGTGTATGAGGGAGGACGTATGGATAAGAAAGCTATTTTATTGGACAAGAAAGACAATGTGGCTACCTGCACCAGCGATGTGCGAAAAGGTGACAGGGTAAGTTGTCATGGCAGCGCTGAGGCACAGGTAACTGCCAGTATGGATATACCCATCTGGCACAAAATCGCCTTGCAAGCGATTCCCAAGGGGGAAATGGTATACAAGTACGGCGAAGTTATCGGCGAAATGCTTAGTGATATCCCTCGGGGGGGCTGGGTTTCCCATGAAAACCTGCGCAGTGTGCCCCGGGATTATGCCAGTGAGTATATGCAGGGACGGGAGGTGCAGTGAAATGGAATTTTACGGATATCGGCGGACAGAAGGACGTCCCGGCATTCGCAATCATGTGCTGATTCTGCCCACTTGTGCCTGTGGCAGCGAGTCTTGCCGTATTGTGGCCAGCCAGGTGCGTGGAGCGGTAAACATTGTCTTCAATACCGGATGCAGCGATGTGGCGGCCAACACGGAAATGAGCCAAAAGGTGCTAACCGGGTTTGCTCTGAATCCCAATGTCTATGGTGTGGTCATGATCGGCCTTGGCTGTGAAACTGTCCCCCACGCCAAATTGAGGGAAAAGATACAGGCTCTGACATCTAAGCCAGTGGTGTCTTTTGGCATTCAGGAGGAAGGCGGAACGCTCAAAACCATCGAGAAAGCTGTACGGGCTGCAAGGGAGATGGCGGCAGAGGCCGGAATGCAAGCCAAGGAGAAATTTGACATCGGTGAGCTCCTGCTGGGCATTGAGTGCGGCGGCAGTGATGCCACTTCCGGCATTGCCTCCAATCCGGCAGTGGGCAATTTGAGCGACAGGCTGGTGGACTTGGGAGCATCCACCATGATGAGTGAGTCCATTGAGTGGATTGGTGGCGAGCATGTGCTGGCTCGCCGTGGAGCTAACCCGGAAATCCATGACCAGGTCATCAAAATTTGTGAGAACTATGAAAAACATCTGTTGGCAGCCGGACAGGACTGCCGGGCCGGTCAGCCAACGCCGGGGAACAAAGCAGGTGGGCTTTCCACCATAGATGAAAAGAGCCTGGGCTGCATCCGCAAGGGAGGCACCCGGCCCATCGTGGAGGTTTTGGCTCAGGCAGAACGTCCCACCAAGAGTGGAGCTATTGTCATGGACACAGCAGGCTATGATATATCCTCCGTAACATCCATGGCGGCAGCAGGCTGTCAGGCGATTATCTTTACCACAGGTCGGGGGACTCCCACTGGCAACGCGATTGTGCCGGTGCTAAAGGTTACCGCCAATGAACACACCTACAGCTGGATGGAAGACAATATGGACGTTGACCTGTCGGGAATCATACGGAGAGAATCCACCATTGAGGAAAGCGGTGCCATGTTGCTGGGCAAAATTCATGAACTGGCAAATGGCAGGCTGACCAAGGCCGAAGCCTACGGATTTTCCGATATTGCGGTTGACCATGTGTGCCGGTTTGTGTGAGGAAACGGAGGTCTATGATAATGGAAAAGGCCTATCTTGACCATGCGGCTGTTACGGTAGCAGATATTGACTGGACATTGGCGTTCTTTGAGAATGTTTTGGGTATGTCCGTAACCCGAAGGCGGGAAGCTGACGGCAAGCTCCAGCAGGTCTGGCTGGATGGAGGTATTCAGCTTGTAGCTGCATCGGATAATGCCGGAAGCGGGCAAGCTCATCACTTGGGGCTGAGGGTGCGTGACTTTAAGGGAACTTTGGCGAAGATGCTGTCCTATGAAGGAGTTCATTCCGTAGAGGGCAAGCCGGAAAAATGGGTGCAACTGCCGGGCGGTTTATTGTTGGAACTGTTCCCCATAGATGAATAGAGGCCACAAAAAACGGACTCCCATACCACAACTCACGGAGCATTTGGAGCCTTTGGCACAGGTGTGGGAGCTACGGATTTGGCAACCATTCTCGTGACGGGAAAGCTCTGGTTTAAGCCTCTGATGGTGTTGTTTCACGGTTTTCCATCGGCAAGCCATATGTTTCGCGACCTTATGCCCATGCTGGAAGAGGATTTTCACCTGATTGCCCCGGACTATCCCGGCTTTGGTCAGTCGGGTATGCCGCTTCGCACAGAATTCGCCTATACCTTTGACCACTTAGCCGAGGTGATGGAAGATTCTCTGGAGGTTGTCGGTACGGAAAAATTCTATATGTACGTCTTTGACTACGGCGCACCCATCGGCTTTCGCATTGCCATGAAACACCCTGAAAAGGTACTTGGCATCATCAGCCAGAATGGAAATGTCTATGAGGAAGGGCTGGGCAAAAAATGGGCGGCCAGAGAGGAGTATTGGAAAAATCCCACCAGGGAGCTGCGCCAGCAGTATAAGAGCGTATTTGCACCAGAGACTATTATCGGTCAATATACCTTTGGCACGGCAGAAGGCAGCGTTGCGCCGAATGGTTACACGTTGGATATTTTCTACACGCAAAGGGAAGACTATGATGAAATACAGTCCGACCTTATCCTTGACTACCAGAATAATGTTAAGCTCTATCCGAAGGTTCAAGCAGAAGGAGTCTTTCAAGCGGACTTCACGGATTCAACTATTGCAGGCGCAAATGGCAAAGAGCGGGATATTGTCGTAGTGCATGGCCGGGTCGTTGTGGACCCTTGGGGCAATGTCCTCCTCGATCTCCACCTCCATGCCGAGTTCCCGCAGGAAGGCTGCATCCCAGGCTGGGCGGCGGTGGGTACTGATGCACACGGCATCCTTGATGGCGTTGCACTCGTCAATGAGGCCCTGGCCGATATTGGCGTGGACATCCGACTGGTCTTCCTTGCGGGAGAAGGTCTCCCTTCCATAGTCCGAATCGAAGTTCATGAGCAGCCCCCCGCTCTTCAGTACCCGCTTCCACTGGCGATATGCCTCCATGGCATCGGGCAGGGTCCATGTCAGGTTGCGGCTGACCACCACATCAAAGGTGCCATCCGGGAAATCCGGTTCCTGGGCATTCATCTTCAGGAACTTTGCCCCTGCGCCGCAGGCCAGGGCATTGAGCTTTGCCTCGTGCAGCATATCCCCCGACATATCTATGCCCGTCACCTTATGCCCCAGCTTAGCCAGCAGGATGGCAAAAAATCCCGCCCCCGTGCCTACATCGAGAATCCGCAGTTTTTGCAGGGGCAGCTTGCCCAGCCGTTCCTGCAGAACGCCTGTCCAGGCGGCAGCACCGGGGCCTGCCAGTTCCTTGATCCGCGTCCGGCTGAACTCATGGCTGCGCGCATCCCAGTAGCTTTCAATCGCCCGGGAAAGTTCCCTGTCATCGTTCTGCATCTCTTTCCGTAAAGCCTTCATATGCTTCCCTTCCTTTGCTTTTCCTTTGCTCTTCCTTATCATTCCACATCCAGATCCGCCGTGACCTGATAGTAATCGCAGGCATGGGATGTGTAGTTCTTCACATTGGCCTTGGAAATCATGCTCATCTTGAGGAAGGAGCAGAAGACAAAGGCGTGGTCATCCAGCACGATCTGCTGCATCTGCAGGGCAAGTTCCGCCCGCCTGGCAGGATCGAATTCAAGGCTGAGCTGCTGCTCCAGGGCATCCAGCTTTGCATTCTGGTATTTGCCCTGGTTCTTCGTGGCCGTGGATACGGCAAATACCGTGAACCAGTATTCCGGGTCCCCTGTGGGGGCCTGCACATTGGCCATGGCATAGACATCCCACTTCTTCGGGTCCTTCAGCACCTGGTTGTGATCCGCCGTGTTGTTGATATCCAGCGAAATACCGATATCCTTGAGGGTGGACTGTGCCGACTCTGCCAGCAGCGGCAGCTCCTGGCGGCTGGGATAGGTCAGCCATTTGACCACCAGTTTGCGGCCTTCCTTCTCGCGGATGCCGTCGCCGTCCGCATCCACCCAGCCTGCCTGCTCCAGAACAGCCTTGGCCCCCTCAGGATCGTACTTCTCCGCCTTGACCCTGTCACCGCCGAAGGCAGAGCCATCGGGGAATACACCGTTAGCCACAAAGCCGTTGCCATCCAGCAATGCAGCAACGAAATTCTCCTTGTCGATGCCCATGGAAATGGCCTTCCTCACCGCCGGGTCTGCGCAGACCGAGTCGGGATCGAAGTTCATCTTGCCAAAGAAGCAGCGGGACGTGGAAATCCGGGAAATCCTGTACTTGTCATTCCGAAACAGCGGATAGCTCTCATAAGCCATTCCATAAGCCGCCTGGACCTCCCCGGACTGCAACGCATTGGCCAGTGTATTGCCGTCCGTGATGGTGCGGATGGTCAGCTTGTCGAGCTTCGGTGTGCCGCCCCAGTAATGCTCGTTCTTCTTGAGGGTGATGTGATCGTCGGGCTTCATGTCCGTCACCACGTAAGGGCCCGTACCGGCCACAATGCCGTTGTCAAAACCCGCATCCACATCAATGATGCAGCCGTAGGGGTCCCCCAGATAATTCAGGAGTGCCGGTTTCGGCTCGGTGGTCTTGATGGTGACTTCCTGTCCCTTTGCCTCAATGGAGGCGATCTTCAGATCCTGCCTGGCGCGCTTGTGGACACCGATAAGATGCTCCAGGCACTGCTTGACAGCCGCACCGTCCATCTTGCGCCCGCTGGAGAAGGTCACGTCATCCCGCAGGGTGAATTTCCAGGTCAGGTCGTCTGTATGCTCCCACTTGACAGCCAGCCAGGGCTGGATCTCCATGTTATCCGAATACCTGATGAGGGTTTCCCCCACGCCATAGCGGATACAGGCCCAACCGGCATAGGCATTGTGCGGATTCACGTCCGGCTCCTCGTTGGAGCTGTTGAAGGTCGTGTCCCCGATGACCAGCGCCTTTTCCCCGGTCTCCCTGGCCGCCTGATTACTTCCGCAGCCCGTCAGGGCGCCAAAGCAGAGACCGACGCTGAGCGCCAGCGCCGCCAGCTTCTTCCATTTCATGTCATCTTCCTCCTTTATCCATTCGTAAAGATTCTTTCTAAAGTACACTGTCAATCAATCGCTTGGTATAGGCCTGTTTTGGCCTTCGTATCACCTCTTCGGAAGCACCCTCCTCCACCACCCTGCCCTCATGCATGACCAGTACACGGTCGCAAAAATCCTGCACCAGGGCAATGTCATGGCAGATGAACAGGTACGCCAGGGAAAATTCCCTCTGCAGATGCGTCAGCAAGGCCAGGATTTCCGCCTGTACCGTCACATCCAGCGCCGAGGTGGCCTCGTCGAGAATCAGCAATTTCGGCTTCAGCGCAATGGCACGTGCGATGGCCGCCCTCTGGCACTGGCCGCCGCTGGCCTCATGGGGATAACGCCCTGCAAAATCGGCGGAAAGGCCGCAAACCCGAAGGAGCCTCAGTGTCTCCTGCTCCGCTTCCTTCCGGGAACGGCCGAAGTTCCGCAGGCACTCGGCAATCCCGTCCCCCAGGGTGCGGCGCGGGTCAAAGCTTTCAGCCGGAGACTGGAAGACCATCTGCATATTGGCATAGGCATCCCGCAGCTTCCTGCCCGATGCCCGGGTGATATCCTTCCCCATCAGGATAATCCTGCCCTCCGTCACATCGGACAGACGGGTCACCAGCCTGGCAACCGTGGTCTTGCCGCTGCCGCTCTCACCGATGATGGCCACCTTTTCCCCCGCATAAACCGCAAAGCTGACATCATTCACTGCCAATAGTTCTTCTCCGGCATCGGAGAAAAATATTTTTTTGAGATGTTCCACCTGCAATACCGGCCTCATCCTCTCACCTCCGAATCCTCGGCACTGCTGCCAGAAGCTGCTTCGTGTAGGGAGCCTGAGGATGTTCCAGAACCTTCCCTGCCTCTCCATATTCCACCATACGCCCGTCCCGCATCACCAGCAATTTGTCTGCCATGGCGCGGAGCACCCCCATATTGTGGGTGACCAGAAGGATTGCCGTGCCGAACATCTCCCGAACCAGAAGCATCTCCTCTATGACCTGTTTCTGCACCGTGACATCCAAGGCCGAGGTGGGCTCATCGGCCAGCAGAATCTTGGGACAGAGCAGCATCGCTGCAACCACCCCCACCCGCTGCTGCATCCCTCCCGACAACTGGAAGGGATAGCTGTCCAGTATCCTCCGGGGATCCTGAAAGCCAAAACGGGCAAAGAGCTCCCGTGCCTGCTCCTCAAAGAGCTTCCTGTCATTCATTCCATGGGCCTGCATCATCTCAAAGAGCTGCGCCCCCACGGTGCGGATGGCGCAAAAGGAACTGCCCGCCGACTGGAAGACCATGCCGATTTCCGAGCCGCTGATACGGCGCATCTCCTCGAAGGAAAGATCCGGCAGGGACTTTCCCCCATACCAGATATCGCCACGGGTGACCATGCCGTCCTGCCCCAAAAGCCCCATGGCCGCCCGCAGCAGGGTCGACTTCCCGCTGCCGCTTTCCCCGACAATGCCGAGGATTTCCCCGGACTGCACGGCAAAGCTGATATCGTGGACCATACATACGCCATTGTAGCTGACATCCACATGGTCGTAACGAAGGATTTCGCCCATGCCTACCTCCTGTTCTTCGGGTCCAGCCAGTCGCGGATGGTATCCCCCAGCAGATTGAAGACCATGACCGAGAGGAAGATGGCAAAGCCCGGCGCCAGCGTCACCCAGGGATGGGTAGGAAGCAGGTTGCGAGTATCGCTCATCATGCTGCCCCACTCGGGTATGGGCGGTTTGGCCCCAAGCCCGAGAAAGGACAGCCCCGCCAGCTCCATCATCATCGTGCCGATGTCCAGCATGGCCGTGACAAGGATGGGGCCTGCGATGTTCGGCACCACATGGCGGCGAATCAATCCCAGGGTGCCGCCCCCCGCCATCCTGGCAGCCTGCATGTAGGGAAGTTCCTGCTGGGCCAGTGTCTGGCTGCGCGCCAGCCGGGCATATTTCGGCCAGCTGATGGCCGCCAGGGCAAAGATGGCATTCTGCACGCCGCCTCCCAGAACCGTCGCCACCGCCAGGGCAAAGACCAGTCCTGGAAAGGCCAGGAACATATCCGCCAGACGCATCAAAAGCGTATCCAGCCTCCGTCCCGACCATGCGCAGAAAATCCCCACCAGACTGCCGAACACCGAAACAAAAGCTACCAGCAACAAGGTGGAAAGGATGCTGGTATAGCTGCCCGCAATGACCCGTGACAACATGTCCCTGCCGTAACGGTCCGTCCCCAGCAGATGCTCTGCCGAGGGTGCGGCCTTCGCCATGGCCAGGTTCTGCTCATAGGGATCCCAGGGGCACAGATAGCTGCTGAAAAAGGAGGCCAGCACCAGCAATCCCGCCAGTGCGCCGAAGAAAAGGAGCTTTTTCTTCAGGGATGCCCTCCGCACCTTCTGCACCCGTACCGAAACCTCGCTCATCGCCGGCTCACCCCCAATCGGATACGGGGATCCAGATGGTGATACAGGAGATCCGCTGCCAGATTGACCATGACATAGATGATCGCCATCCACATGACATAGGCCTGGATCAATGGATAGTCCCGCATGTTGATGGCATCCACTGCCAGCTTGCCCACGCCATCCCACATGAAAATGCTCTCAATGATGGCCGTGCCCCCCAGCAGACTGCCGATGGAAAGGGCCAGCAGGGTCATGATCGTCAGCAGGGAGGCCTTCATGACATTCTTCCAGAGGATCACCCGGTCACTGACACCTCTGGCCCTGGCTCCCATCACATATTCCTTGTTCAGTTCCTCCAACACCGTGGAGCGCACCTGCCGCAGGTACTTGGCCGACATGGCGATGGCCAGTGTCAAGGTGGGCATGATGGCGCTCACCCCATCCATGCCGCCCGAGATGACCGGCAGCACCCCCAGCTGAATGCCCAGGAACTGCATCAAAAGCATGGCAACGAAGAAATTCGGCATGGCATTGCCGATAAAGCTGCCGAACCGCAGGAAAAGGTCGATGGCCTTGTCCCTGTGAACCGCAGCCGCAATGCCGCAGGGAATCGAGATGACCACGGTCAGCATCACCGCCGACACGGCCAGAAGCAATGTGGCAGGAAGTTTCCGCAGGAAGGCCTCAAAGACCGGCTCCCCCGTGACATAGCTCATGCCCATGTCCCCATGAAGCATCCCCCACAACCAGCGGAAATACTGCTCCCAAAAGGGCAGGTCGAGCCCAAGCTCCGCCCGCCGCGCATTGATGATCTCCTGGGCCACCTCCACGCCGCGGTTCGTATACATTTCTGTCACCGCATCACTGCCGGCCATATACATGAGTATGAAGGAAAGAAAGGTAATCCCAAACAGGATGGGAATCAGCTGCAACAGCCGTCTTGCGGCATAATTCATATCTGCCTCCTATAATTGTCCCGCCTTATCCACTCACATTATAGCCATATTTCAATATCTCCGTAAGCCTCCCCGGGGGATATTGGAGCAAACTCCAACTCACGTCCACGTCCTACAGATACAGTATCACTTCGATATAATCACGATTATTATAATCGTGATTATATCGAAGGCAGGAATTCTGCAAACAATATCGAATATAATGTCATTTAGGATAGCTTTTCAAAAAAGGGGGGTACTCATATGAACTGGCTCAACAATCTCAAGGTAGCCTACAAACTTCTTATCCTATGCATCATTGCCGCCATCGGCATGATAACACTGGGACGATCCGGCTATGTGTCGCTGCAGGATGCCAACAGCGACATGAACACCATATTCTCACAGAACCTCAAATCCATCTACTACATCGGCAACTGCCGCCATGCCATGCGCTACATGCAGGGCATGATGCTCATTGCCACGTCGGCCCATGATCCCAAGCGGGTCAAGGATGTCACTGAGAAATACTATGTCGGCGTGAAAGAAATGGAAGAGAACCTTGACCTGCTCCGCCCGATTGCCGAAGGGAACCCGAACCTGAAGGATGCTTTCGCGGCCATCCAGAAGGATTGGGGCAGCTACCGCAAGCTCCTCGACGAGTCCATCTCACTTACCAACACAGGGAAGCCCGATGAGGGGCGGGCACTCTATGACACGGCGGGGGCAGCCCTCGCAACCAACATGGGCAAGCACTTTGTCCATCTGTCGAAAACCGCCGACGAGGAGGCCGCAGCCATCGAGCATGAAAGCAACGAGAAGGCCTCCTCCACCTCCCGAAGCATGCTCATATTGGGAATCGTCACACTCCTGATCCTTATTGGTTCCAGCCTTTATATCACCAAGGCCATCACGAATCCCCTGCATCGCATGATGGATGCCTGCGCCAAACTGCGGGACGGGGATTTCCGCGATGCTCCGCGAGCCCAGGCGGACATGCGCGGTGACGAGTTCGGGCAGATGTCCGATATCGTTGCTGCCATGCGGACTACCATCAACAAGCTCATGCACACCACCAGCGGCAGCGCAGAGCAGCTTGCCGCCGCAGCCCAGGAGCTCACCGCCAGCGCCACCCAATCCGCCCAGGCCTCCGAGCAGGTGGCCCAGTCCGTGACCAGTGCCGCCGGTGCCGTCGTCGAACAGCAGCAAAACGTCACCGACACCATGGACTCCGTGGACAGCACCATCGTTGCCATCGACAACCTCACCCAGACGGCCAACAACGTCGCCGGCGATGCCGCCACTTCCCAGCAGCAGGCGGAGGGAGGAAGCGCCGCCATAGAGACTGCCGTCAACAAGATCCTGGGCGTGGAGAAGATCGTCAACCATTCCGCCGCCACGGTGGACAAGCTGGGGCAGAGTTCCCAGGAAATCGGACAGATTGTGGAGACGATTTCCTCCATCTCCGAGCAGACCAACCTCCTCGCCCTCAACGCCGCCATCGAGGCTGCGCGGGCAGGGGAGCATGGGCGCGGGTTCGCCGTCGTGGCGGACGAGGTGCGCAAGCTCGCCGAGGAGTCCCAGTCCGCCGCCCAGCGCATCACCAACCTGATCGCGGGCATCCAGTCGGACACCGCAGAGGCGGTGAACTCCATGAAGGAGGGCAACACTGCGGTGAAGGAGGGCTCCTTCTCCGTGGAACAGCTGCGGGAGGCCTTCGACCAGATCCGCGCCGCCTCCGGCGACGTGGCGCAACGCGTCCAGGGCATGACCAGGGATCTCCAGCACGTCGCCCGGGAAGCCGACAACATCAAGTCGAAATCCGAGCAGATTTCCTCCAACGGCAACAAGGTCTCCACGGAAATGGAAACCGTCTCCGCCGCCTCCGAGGAGCAGTCGGCATCCTCCCATGAGATTGCCACCGCCAGCAGCTCCCTTGCAAACCTGGCCCAGCAGCTCCAGAACTCCCTGCAGAAATTCAAGTTCTAAAATTCAAAAAAGCAAGCGAGAGCGTGTTCTTCCCGCTTGCTTTTTGAATTGTCCGAAATCTAAATCTTCGCAGGAAACAGGGCATCTCTCGGCGAATATATTCCTTGCAACTTGCCGAAAAAGGAGATTGTTTCCTTATGAACAGAACAGAAACAGAAGAACAAAAAACAGGGCTGCGCCCCTATCTCTCCCCCCTCCATGTCTGGGCGCTGGCCTTTGGATGCGCGGTGGGCTGGGGCGCCTTTGTCATGCCGGGGACGGTGTTCCTTCCCATCGCGGGGCCCCTTGGTGTCGCCATCGGCATGGCCATCGGTGCTGCCGTCATGCTAATCATCGGCCTCAACTACCATTACATGATGAACCGCTATCCCGACGCAGGGGGAACCTATGCCTTTGCCAAGCACGTTTTCGGCCACGACCACGGGTTCATGGGCGCCTGGTTCCTGCTCCTCGTGTTCATCGCCATCACCTGGGCCAATGCCACGGCCCTGCCCCTGGTTTTCCGCAACCTTCTCGGCACGACTTTCCAGGTGGGGTTCCACTACCAGGTGGCGGGCTATGATGTCTATCTGGGGGAGGCACTCCTCTCCCTTTCCGCCATATGGCTGTTCGGCTGCGTCTGCATGCGGGGCGGGCGGCTTGCCGCATCCCTCCAGACGGTGCTGGCCATCCTCCTCTTCGGCGGTATCCTGGTGGATTTCGGGGCCGCCCTGTCGGAGCATGGCCCGGGCATCTTCACGGTTGCGCCCCCGTTCTCCCCCGACCACTCCCCCCTTCTCGCGGTTTTCAGCATCGTCGTCCTCGCGCCCTGGGCCTTTGCGGGATTCGAGTCCATCTCGAATTCCACGGAGGAATTCCGTTTCTCCCCAAAAAAGTCCTTTGCCATCATGGTTGCCGCCGTCGTGGCAGGGGCGATGTGCTATGTCTTCCTTTCCGCCCTAGCGGCCGCCTCCGTTCCCAAGGCCTACGGAAGCTGGCCCTTCTATCTCCATGACCTTGGGAACCTGTCGGGACTGGCAGCGCTGCCCACCTTCCATGCGGCCAACGTGCTTCTGGGACACCCCGGTCTTCTCATCCTGGGCGTCACCATTCTTTCAGGCATCATCACGGGGCTTGTGGGAAATACCATCGGGGCAAGCCGTCTGATTTATGCCATGGCGCGGGACAACCTTCTCCCCGCATGGTTCTCCAAGCTCAACGGCACGGGAACGCCCAGGAACGCCATCCTCTTCATCATGCTTCTCTCCCTGCCGATCCCCTTTCTCGGAAGGACGGCCATCAGCTGGATCATCGATGTCAACACCATCGGCGCGACCATCGCCTATGCCTATACCTCCGCCGTCGCCTTCAAGGCAGCCCGGGACGCAGGGGATTCCCTGGTGCAGTGCACCGGCCTCCTCGGCGGCCTGCTCTCCGCCTTCTTTTTCCTCTATTTCATGGTGCCGGGCTTTTGGTCGGTCAGCACGCTGTCAACGGAGTCCTACCTGATTTTCATCGTCTGGAGCATTCTGGGATTCGTGTTCTTCCGCTACATCTTCCAAAGGGACACGGAAAACCGCTTCGTGCGCTCCACCGTTGTCTGGATCAGCCTGGTCGCCCTCATTTTCTTCACATCCATGCTCTGGCTCCGGCAGTCCACCCATGAGACGGCGGAACATGTGCTGGGGAATCTCAGTGCCTATTACCTGGAAGAAATGAACCAGCATGGAGTCTACCTGAACGAAACCCAGAGAGCCGACGCGGAATTCTACCTGGAGAAGCAGATGGACACCGTCAGCGACGACCTGACCATGCACAACCTGCTCCAAATCGTGCTGATTGCCATCTCCCTTTTCATCATGTTCAACATCTACAACCTCATGATGCGGCGGGAGAAGGCGATGGAGGTGCAAAAGGCCGCCGCGGAGCAGAGCAACAAGGCGAAGAGCACCTTCTTCTTCAACATGAGCCACGACATACGGACGCCCATGAACGCCATCATCGGCTATGTGGAGCTTTCCAGGCGCACCCGCTCCATCTGCGACACCTGCCCGAAGAAAGGCTGCGAGCATTGCGTCCCGGAGAAGCTGGACGGCTTCATGGGGAAAATTGACGTCACCAGCCAGCACCTCCTTTCCCTCATCAACGACATCCTGGAGATGAGCCGCATCGAGAACGGCAAGATGGAACTGGAAATCGCGACATCGAACATCGTCAAGGCCATGGACGAGGTCCGCGACCTCTTCGTGACGCAGATGGAGGCAAAAGGCCTCACCTACACCGTCGATGCAAGCAATGTGCGGGACAAGTGGGTCCTGTGCGACACAAAGCGGCTGAACCGCGTCCTGCTGAACCTCATCAGCAATGCCTACAAGTTCACCCCGGAAGGCGGGGAGGTCCGCGTCACCCTGTCGGAGACAGGGGTCGCAGACGGGCGGGGATTCTACGAACTTCGGGTCAAGGACACGGGCATGGGCATGTCGCCGGAGTTCGCCGCCACGGTGTTCGATGCCTATACCCGCGACCGCAGTGTTGGCAACATCCAGGGCACGGGGCTCGGCATGTCCATCACCAAGAGCATCGTGGACCTGATGGGCGGTACCATCGAGGTCAAGACGAAGCAGGGGAAAGGCACTGAATTTGTCATCCATGCAGCCTTTGAAATCGCAAGCGACAGCGCTGAGCGCGACAGCGCTGAGCGCGACAGCGCTGCCGCCGTTGACTTCAAGGACATGCGGCTGCTGCTGGTGGAAGACATCGACATGAACCGGGAGATCGCCAACATGATTCTGTCGGAGGCGGGATTCCTGGTGGATACCGCCGAAAACGGGAAAATCGCCGTGGACAAGGTGGCGGCCTCCAAGCCCGGCGACTACCAGGCCATCCTCATGGACATCCAGATGCCCGTCATGAACGGCTACGATGCCGCAAAGGCCATCCGTGCCCTCAAAAACCCGGGACTTGCCACCATCCCCATCATCGCCATGACGGCCAATGCCTTCTCGGAGGACGTGCAGGACGCAATGGCTGCGGGCATGAACGGGCATATCGCCAAGCCTCTGGACGTGCCCAAAATGATGGAAACCTTGGCAGAGGTTCTCGGGCACAGGAACGGAGGGACGGCATGAGGCACAGAAACACGGGAACATCCCTCCTCCTCGCGCTCGGGGTGCTCCTCCTGGCCCTTTGCGCGGGTTGCGGCAAGGGGTACCGGCACATCAGCCACGAGGAGGCGGCAAGGATAATGAACTCCGGCCAGGACTGCCTGGTGGTGGATGTCCGAACCCAGGAGGAATACGAGAAGAAGCACATCCCCGGCGCAGTGCTGGTTCCCATCGAGGACATCCGGAAGAAAAAGCTGGAGGCCCTCCCCGACAAGAACCGGACACTGCTCCTCTACTGCTGGACCGGGCGACGCGCGGAGGATTCCGCCAAACTGCTTTCCGAATACGGTTACAGAAATGTCCTCGAATTCGGCGGACTGGCAGACTGGACCGGCAAAACAGA
>JAFSWY010000257.1 GCA_017444295.1 Selenomonadaceae bacterium
GTGCACTACAGCGAGACAGTTTTTCGTATGACAAGGAAGCGAAATCGCAGTCGTAGCAGAGCTACGTCAAGATTTCGAAGACGTAGGCAGACGGAAAAATGGCCGCTGTAGTGTGCTGGCGGAGTTTTTCAACACGCCCTAGGCAGACGTGTCCCGCTCTTGGACAGAAGATCAATGTAGAAAACTATTTGGTTGTACTGTATTCTAGCATCTTTGCTGGTTGCTGATTTTATGCGCAAATCTTCCAGAAAGTTCCATAGCTCGGATTCGCCGTTAATGTCTTCATAAAACTCAATGGTATACATAATAACTCCTGTGTCGATGATTTCTCTTATGATAGCATAAATGCTATCATAAATCAAGCAGTGCAAGAGCCTATAATAAATACAGTTTCACGGATTCAAGTATTATGATTGGAGAGATGGTTATGTCATCGAATTTCTCATTCCTGAAGGACAAATTCCCCGTCCTGGCCGGCTTTGGGACTTTGGCGGAGCAGTATTGCTACACGGATGCCAACTCCTGCCTCATGAAGCTCGGGATGATGGGAGAAACCATCGTGAACCTCATCTTTTCCTATGACAGAATGCCGCTTCCCGGGGACAACAGGGCCACGGTGCGGATTTCCGTGCTTTTGCGGGAGGGGCTGATCACCCGCGACCTCTCGGATATCCTCCATGCCCTGCGAATAGCGCGGAACAAGGCGGTGCATGAAAACTTCGAATCCGTGGAGGAGGCACAGGTGCTCCTGCCATTGGCCCACAAGCTCTCCGAATGGTTCATGCAGACCTATGGGGATTGGGAATACGAGAACCGGCCCTTTGTGATGCCGGAGAAGGAAACCGCTCCTGTGAAGGAGCCGGGGAAAGAGACGGAAGAAAAACTCCTGCAGGAGGCGGAGGCTGCCGCCGCTGCCTCCCCGGAGGTGGCGCCCGATACCCGCAGGGAAAGGGCCCGCCGGGCAGCGGGCAGGCTCTCCATGTCCGAGGAGGAAACCCGCTATCTCATCGATGGGCATCTGCGGCAGGTGGGCTGGGAGGCCGATACGAAGAATCTGCGCTACAGCAAGGGCTCCCGTCCCAAAAAAGGCACGAGCCTCGCCATCGCCGAATGGCCCACGGACTCTGCCACGGGGAAGAAAGGCTATGCCGACTACGCCTTATTTGTCGAAGAAAAACTCTTTGGCATCGTGGAAGCCAAGGCGCAATGCAAGGACATCCCCTCTGTCATCGACGGCCAATGCAAGGACTATGCCCGCCATATCCGCGAGGAGGACGAGAAATACCTGCTGGGGCAATGGGGGAAGAACCGGGTGCCCTTTGTCTTTGCCACCAATGGCAGGCCCTATCTCCCCCAGCTTGACACAAAAAGCGGCATCTGGTTCCTCGATATGCGCAGGAAGGAAAATGTCCCGAGAGCCTTGCGGGGATGGATGAGCCCGGACGGTCTCAGGGAACTTTGGCAAAAGGACAGGGAAGCGGGCAACCGCGCCCTGCGGGAGATGCCCTATGACCTTCTGCAGGACCCCAAGGGACTGGCCCTGCGCGACTATCAGCTTCGGGCCATCCATGCCGCAGAAGAAGCGGTACTGGCAGGAAAGACGAACATCCTTCTGGCCATGGCCACGGGCACCGGCAAGACCCGCACGGTGCTTGGCCTCATCTATCGCTTTCTCAAGACGGGACGCTTCCGCCGCATTCTCTTTCTGGTGGACCGCAGCGCCCTGGGGGAACAGGCCAGGGATGTCTTTGAGGAAGTGAAGCTGGAAGACCTCATGACCCTGGGGGAAATCTACACCATCCAAGGACCGGAGGACAAGAAGCTGCTGCAGGAAACACGGCTGCAGGTGGCTACCGTCCAAAGCATGGTGAAACGGGTACTCTATGCCGAGGAGGACACCCGCCCCGCGGTCACGGACTATGACCTCATCATCATCGACGAGGCGCACCGGGGCTATCTCCTGGACCGGGAGATGGAAGAGGACGAGCTTCTCTGCCGCGACCAGCCGGACTACCAGAGCAAGTACAGGAGCGTCATGGAATATTTCGATGCGGTGCGCATTGCCCTCACCGCCACCCCTGCCCTGCAATCCATAAAACCCATTTTGAGATCTACGACCCGGTGGAACTCTACGAGTCCCTCCAGTCCGTCACTTCCATGAAGCCTGTGGCAGTGAATCCCGCCATATCCCTGGAAAAGCTGCTGGAGGATCTGGAGGCGCCGGGGGACGATGCGGCTCTGCAGTGGCGCACGAACCAGATCCTGGCCAGAATCCAGCGCAGGAACAAGAGGCTGGACGAACTGAATACGGCCCTAAAGGAAACCACCAGCGAGGAAATCGCCGCCGACATCATCACCCTGATCCGCAGGTTTGCCATTGGCTCCTCCCTGATGAACCACGAGGAGAGAATTCAAAAGGCCGTTGCGCGACTGAAGAAAGCCCATACCTTCTCGAGGCAGGAGCTGTCCTGGCTCTCCCGCATGGAAAAGTATCTGTTGGAAGAGACCGTGCTGCAGGTGGAGGTTTTTGACGAGGACAGCCGCTTCAAGGCCCAGGGCGGATTCCAGCGGCTGGACAAGATCTTCCGCCATGAGCTTGCAAGCATCGTCACGGAGCTGAATGACTACCTGTACGATGACGGCGGAAATGCGGCATAAATGATGATAAAAGCAATTGAGGCACGGACTGCAAAATCCGTGCCTCAACTGCGAATAACAGGCAGATACCTTATTTTGCACTTCCAATGGAAAGCCCCTCGGTGGAGAGGTCTTCCCCATTGGTGGAAATGACATGCTGGTACCAGTAGAAGGACTTCTTCGGCTTGCGCTCCAGGGTGCCCTTGCCCGCATTGTCCTTGTCCACATAGATGAAGCCATAGCGCTTCTCCATCTCGCCCGTGCCTGCGGAAACAATGTCAATGGGGCCCCAGGGGCAGTAGCCCATCAGTGCCACGCCATCGATATCGATGGCTTTTTTCACCTCTGCGATATGGTTCGCGAAATACTCGATGCGGCTGTCATCGTGGATCATGCCATCCGGCCCTTCCTCCTCATGGAGCCCGATGCCGTTCTCCACGATCATGAGCGGAAGCTCATAGCGCTCGGACAGCACATTGAGCATGTAGCGAAGCCCGACGGGGTCGATCTGCCAGCCCCAGTCCGAGGCCTCCACATAGGGATTCTTCACTTCCTTGCCGACCTGGTCCTTGCCCTCGGCATCATAGGCACTGACCACGCTCATGTAGTAAGAGAATGCCAGGTAGTCCGCCTTTCCAAGCTCCAGGAGTTCCAGATCGCCCTTCTCCATCCGGATATGGTAGCCCTTGTTCTCCCAGGCCTTCAGGATATAGGAGGGGTAGTGCCCCCTGCACTGGACATCGCTGAAGAAGAAGGTGCGGTCCATCTCCTTCAGGGCGGCAATCTGGTCCATGGGCTTGCAGGTTTCCGGATAGACCGGCGTCATCGCCATCATGCAGCCAATCTGGAAATCGGGGTTGATCTTGTGCCCTTCCACCGTCGCCTTGGCGGCAGCGACGAACTCATGGTGCGCCACCTGATAGAGCACCTCGTAGCGGTTCTCGCCTTCCTTGTAGAGCACGCCGGAATTCGTGAAGGCCGTGAACTCCCGGTCCACATCCCTCTGGTTGTTGATCTCGTTGAAGGTCATCCAGTACTTTACCTTGTTCTTGTAACGCTTAAAGCAGGTCACGGCAAAGCGCACGAACATATCCACAAGTTCCCGGCTGCGCCAGCCGCCGTATTTTGTCACCAGATGATAGGGAAGCTCGAAATGGGACAGGGTGACCACCGGCTCCATGCCGTATTTCAGCATCTCATCGAAGAGGTCGTCATAGAATTTCAACCCCTCCTCGTTGGGCTCCGGTTCATCACCATTGGGGAAGATGCGCGTCCAGGCGATGCTTGTGCGGAAGCAGCGGAACCCCAGCTTCGCCAGGAGAGCGATGTCCTCCTTGTAGTGGTGGTAGAAATCAATCGCTTCATGGTTCGGGTAATACTCCCCTTCCACAATGCCATCCGTGATTTCCCGCTCCTTGTCCGGGCCGCCCACGGTCATGACATCCGCGACGCTCATGCCCTTGCCGCCTTCCTTCCAGGCGCCTTCCATCTGATGGGCAGCAACCGCGCCGCCCCACAAAAAACCCTTTGGAAATCCCATTTGTCTTCCTCCTTATTTCTTCTCCAATGCATCGATCCGATGATAAACGTCTATGAATTCCAGGGCGATCAGCTTGAAGCCCTCCGCGCTCATGAGCTGGTCCTCCGCATGAAGCACCAGGAGGCTCGTCGTACTCTTTCCTTCCGCCTCGTCCTGCAGCAGCTTCAGATGGGCATCATGCCCTTCCACAAAGGACTTGTCCCCTTCCTCAATGAGCTCCTTTGCGCGGTCGTAATTCTTCTGCTTTGCCTCCTGAATGGCCTCGATATAGCAACTGCGCGCCGTCCCCACAGCCGAGATGATCTGAAATGCAACCAGTTCCAATCCTTCCATAACACTGCCTCCTGATCATATTCTGTAAAATGTACCTTTTCTCAATCGTCATGCAGCCTCGTCCGCTGCCTCCTGCATCTCTTCCTCCAAAAATGCCTTGTCCTGGGACTTGACGAAGGGAAGGTAGATTGCCGTGGCCATGACCAGGTTCACGATCTGTACCACAGCTCCCTGCCATCCATTGAGCAGGAACCCTGCAATAATCGGCGGTGTCGTCCAGGGCACCTGCACGGCACTGAAGGGAGCCATGAAGCCCATGGTGATGGAAAGGTACGTGATGACCATCGCAAGGAGCGGCACAAGGGCAAAGGGAATGAGCAGATAGGGATTGAACACGATGGGAAGGCCAAAGATGATGGGCTCGTTGATATTGAACAAACCGGGAACCATGGCCATGCGGGTCAGGGATTTCATCTGGCTGGACCTTGCCACCAGAAGAGCCGCGATGATGAGCCCGAGTGTCAGGCCGCAGCCACCGCTTTTCACAAAGACATCATTGACCTGTACCGTGATGATATGGGCGGCAGGATTGCCCAGGAGCTGTCCGCCTGCATCCAGGATCTGCTGGTTGTCCAGGGAGTTCGCCAGGAGCAGTGGGCTGACCACGCCGCCCACCACATTCGGGCCATGCACACCGGCCCAGAAGAGGATGCTCTGCAATCCGACGATGACGACACCGCCGCCCAAGCTGTCCGACAGCCCCTGCAAGGGCGTCTGGATGAGCTTGAAGATAAGCTCCGGCACGGTGGTTGCGCCTAAATAGTGACAGAGGCCATAGAGAATGGAAGCGGAAGTGAAGAGCGCGATGCCGGGAATCAATGCCTCGAAAGCCCTTGCCACACCGCTGGGAACGGAATCCGGCATCTTGATGGTGATGTGGTGCTTCTCGCAGTAGCAGAAGAGATAGCTGGTGTAGAAGGCCACGAGGATCGCCGTGATGACACCGTTGCTGCCCGCCCAGGTCTTCGGGATGATGCCACCCACCACCTCGCCGCTCTCCGTCACGATCTCGGGAGGCATGAGGACAAGGAATGTGGAAAGTGCGAGAAGCGATGCCATGCTCGCGTCACAGCCCTCATTCGCCACAAACTTGTAGGTGATGGCCATGACCACAACGAGGGCCAATACGTTGAAGGTTGCGCCCGCCACGGCATTCAGCGGCGCTGTCCAGTCCGATCCGAAAATGGATGCCATGAATTCCGGATAGCCGGGAATCGGCAGGTTTGCGATCAACAGGAAGAGCGA
>JAFSWY010000024.1 GCA_017444295.1 Selenomonadaceae bacterium
GGGGCGATTGTGGAAAAACCTGATTTTTACCGTTACCATGCCATATTTACCTATGAATCCCAGGGGGTGCATGTGACATTCCCGGATCTGCCGGGGTGCGTGACCTTCGGCAAGGATGAGGAGGAAGCTATCCGCATGTCAAGGGAAGCCCTTTCCCTGCACCTGTATGGGATGGAGCAGGACAAGGAGGAAATTCCGGCACCATCGGGCTTGAAAGCCTTGGCAGAAAGTGAGACGCTGGAGACAAACGAGGCATTTTTTCTTGTCGAGGCTTTCATGCCGGCTTTCCGGGAGAAGCAGAACAAGCGATTTGTCAAGAAAACCCTGTCCATTCCCTATTGGCTGAATGTAGAGGCTGAAAGGCAGGGAATAAACTTTTCCCATACTTTGCAGCAGGCAATCAAACAACGGCTTAACATTGCCACGTGACGCACAGGCCGTCCCTTCTGGGCGGCTTTTTGCGTTTTGGAATGTCCTGGGGTTTTTCTTGTTGGCAAAAATGGATGGCTTGTGGTACAATTATGTGCAATTCGATGAGTCAGGGGCTGCGGTTGGCATCATGGGGCAAGGAGAATGTATGGAATGAAGAAGGAAAACGATGGCAGACGGGATTTGGCAAAGGCTGGTTGATGGCCTGTCATCGTGTGTTGACGGGATTCATCCATATGCCTGGCTGGTCATGACGGTATTTGTTGCTTTTTTTTCTGTGGTCATGAGGCCGGTGGCACTGGACGCTGCCGACTACTGGCGCAGGAGCGGCATGACGCCCCAGGAACGGCAGGAGTCCTATGGGATGCCTTTTCAAGTGTCGAAGCCCCCGGCAGGCGTGAGACATATATTGAACCGTGAGCAGCTGCGATGGGTTTTGCTGCAGGAGATCCGCATGGATGCCATGAAATCCTGCCTCAATCAAGACAATGAGGAAGCAGTGAGGGGATTCATGCGGATGGTGGATGATTACAATGCACACGGAGCAAGCTATCTGTGCGAAGCATCAGAACTGCGGGCTGCCCGACGCGATATCGAGGAATATCAGGAGGAAATCCGGAAAAACGCCATTGCGGAGGCGGAAGCCTTGGGCTGGAATCTGCCTTTGCAGGACAAATGAGTTTTGTAGAAAGAAGAGGGTTTGTATGAAGAAATTATGTATGGTTCTGCTTGCTGTCTTTTGTGCAGTTGTCATGACGGTGCCGGTTGCACAGGCGGCAGAGACGAAGGTGCAGCTGCATGATTCCCTGTCCCTGGATGAATTCGTCGCGGGCTATAACAAGTCAGCCGAGTATCCTGTGATGGATTATTCCAGCCACAGCACGAGGGGAGACTATGAGGCGTATATCGCTGTCGTGGACCAGAACAATATCATGCTCATCAACACCAATACGGCAGGGCTGATTTCGAACATTATCCTCATGCATCGGGGGGATATTTCCGAGGAAGACCAGAAAAAACTCCTGTCCATATTTGTGGGCATGAATGTTGCGTTGGGCTATCCGGCTACGGATGAGGGAATGCTCTTCATGGTGGAGGCATTCAACCGGCTGAGCATCATGTCTCCGGAGGTCATGGCATCCATGTTGGAGCGCACGGATATCCATCGTGACTATACCTTCCTGAAGTCGGAAAATCCGGCACAGCAGGCACATCTTATCCTCGTGGAGGCTGTTGTGGAATGAGGGAAGTATGGAAGTCCATCAAATGGATCGATGGGCTCATTTTGGGCATGGCAATCTGGATTCTGGTGGGCATCGACTTTCATAATATGTCAACCATGGACCAGATCTATCTTGTGACGTTTACCATCTGGATCGTTCTCTTTGTGCTTCGTTTGTTTATCGTGTACAGGACAACGCGACGGGATGGTGATGTATAGCTGCTTTTTCGACAAGAGGCAAGTTGTTTTGTTGGATAGGGGTTGTTTGTTTTGTCAAGTAAATTGTTCCGGCTGTTGGCTTTTGTGGCATTGATTCTTTGCATGACCGTATCGGAAGGCTTTGCCGCCGGCCAGGCAATGCATAAATTGAATTATTTTCAAACCAGCACGATACAGAAGGATGGGCAGGATGTGCTGCTCATTGAGATTGGCATGAACAAGGATGGATTGGAATATGATGTCCTGGTCAAGCCGTACATGCAGAATCGGCTGATCATCAATCTTCAGCGCACAACGCCGGGAAAGGTTGATCGGGATATTCCATTAAAGAATGATCTGGCAAAACGTGTGAAGATACAGGAGGTGGAAACAGGCCGTACACGGATCAGCATTGACCTGGCACATGCGGCAGTGGAAGGCGCTTCCTACAATGTCTACACGCTTCCGGAGGACCGCAAGGCAAAGAAGCCCTATCGCCTGGCCATAGAAATCATGCCGTCTGCGGCTGCTGTTGATGGCAAGGTGGAAGGTGTCAAGGGACATGCCATTGTGCTGGATCCGGGACATGGGGGCAGTGATTCAGGGGCGATTGGCCCCGATGGTGTGACAGAAAAAGAGGTCACCCTGGCGGTGTCGAAAAAAGTGCAGGCGCTTCTGCAGGCGGGGGGCGCCCGTGTGATCATGACACGGGAGACCGACCGGGATGTCTATGGCATCAACGCCACGGACACACAGGAATTGCAGGCGAGGGTCAATGTGGGACTCTATGCGCCGGAATCGGAAATCTTCGTCAGCATCCATTGCAATGCCTTTTCAAATCCGGCTGCCCATGGAATGGAAACCTACTATTATGGTGGTTCCTATCGCGGACAGCGCTTGGCAACCCTGCTCAATGAGGAGCTGGCAGCGGCGGGTGGCCTATACAATCGCGGGGTGAAGACGGCGAATTTCTATGTCATAAAGCATACCAATGTCCCGGCTTCCCTCATAGAACTGGGATTCATCACGAACTATCAGGAAGAGCACCTGTTGATGGACGATGCATATCAGGATAAGCTGGCGTTTGCGGTTGCCAAGGCGATTGGGCGTTATTTTCAGGAATAGCAGGGAACAGGAGATGTAATCCAAATGAAACTGAAAAAGTATATTTTTTGCATGCTTGCTCTTGCAATCCTTCTCGTGGCAGGAGGCTGCGACCCCCAGGGCGAGAAGCAGCCCCCTGCCTCTTCGTCATCCTCTTCTGCAGTGAGTTCCTCCGGAAGTTCGGCTTCTTCCGGCAGCAGCGCATCAACGACTGCGAAGCCGGTTGAGACCAAAGAGCTGACGGTCAAGGTATATTATCCGAATGACGAGGGGGAACGTCTGGTGGCGGTTTCCCGCAAGGTGAAAGTATCCGACGGGACGGACAAGTATACGGCGGCCTTGAAATCCCTTATGGAGGGAACAAAGGAGCAGGGGCAGAGCACCATTATTCCCAGGCAGACAAAAATCAGGAGCGTCAAGGTGAAGAATGGTGTTGCGACTGTCGATTTCTCCGGTGATATCGTCAAGCATTTTGTGGGAGGGTCTACCGGCGAGGAAATGCTGGTAGGATCGGTGGTAAACACGCTTACGGAATTTCCGGAGGTGACGTCCGTGCAGATTCTCATTGACGGGAATCCGGTGGAAAGCCTTGCAGGGCATATGGATCTCACCATGCCGATCAAGCGCATGGAGTCCATTTTGCCGAAATAGGGAGAACCAGCAAGAAATCATTGCACGATCCTATCAGAAACACAGCGAAACCCTTGTGCTTCGCTGTGTTTTATGGTATGATGAACTTTGTATGGCATATCAGGCGCGGATTGATATTTCCAGTAAGGAACTGTGCGAAAATAATCACTGTAGTATGCGCCGGATGAATTCGCAAGGACAAGGCGGAGGAGTGAGTCATAGCGGGGCTATGTCGAACGACGACAACGTAGTCATGGCGAATTCAGACAAGCAGAATGAAGTGATTATTGATGCATAGTTCCTAAGCCGGCATGCGTGACAAGAGATAAAACAGGAGGTCATTTCAGACAATGAAAGTTTCGGCAGAGAAAATAGAAAACCAGCAGGTTGTACTCACCATCGAGGTTGAGGCAGCGGAAGTGAGCAAGGCAGAAGACCGTGCTTGCAAGCGTATTGCCGGACGGGTAAACATTCCGGGATTCCGCAAGGGCAAGGCCCCGAAGAAGGTCGTTGAGGGCCATGTGGGCAAGGAATACATCATGGATGAGGCATTCGACCTGATCTATCCGAAGGCATTTGCGGATGCCTTGAAGGAGCAGGAACTTGAGCCGGTAACGCGTCCGGATGTGGATGTTGTAACACTTGAGAGCGGCAAGGATCTTGTTTTCAAGGTGACCTTTACGAATCGTCCCGCGGTGACGCTTGGCGAATACAAGGGACTCAATGTTGAGAAGAAGGTTGCCGAGATAAAGGACGAGGATGTTGACAAGCAGCTTGCGAATTTCCAGGACCGTCAGGGCAAGCTGGTGGATGTTCCCGAGGGGACGGCTGTTTCCGACGGCGATTTTACTACGCTGGACTTCAAGGGGTTCGTTGACAATGAGCCCTTCGAGGGCGGCGAAGGCAAGGATTATCCTTTGCAGATCGGTTCCAAGAGCTTCATTCCCGGGTTCGAGGATCAGCTCATCGGCGCGAAGATCGGCGAGGAAAAGGAAGTCAATGTGACCTTCCCTGAGGATTACCATGCCGAGGCTCTGGCAGGAAAGCCGGCTGTGTTCAAGTGCACGATCCGCAGTATCAAGCACAAGGAACTGCCGCCCATCGATGACGAGTTGGCGAAGAAGGTCAGCACCTTCCAGACGCTGGAGGAGCTCAAGGCGGATATCCGCAAGAACCTGCAGGAAAATGCGGAGCGCGTAGCTGAAAATGAGCATAGGACCAAGGTCATCGAGATGGCAACGAACAATATCACGGTGGATATTCCCCCTGTGATGATCGACAACCGTGTGAATACCATGGTTCAGGAGATGGCCATGCGGATTGAGCAGCAGGGCCTGAATATGGAGCAGTACCTCCAGTATGCCGGTACGGATATTGCAAAGATTCGTGAGGAGTATCGTGAGACGGCAGAGAAGAACGTGAAGACGGATCTCATGCTGGAAGAGGTAGCCAAGGCAGAGAACATCAAGGTGGAGGCTGCAGACCTCGACGCAGAGGTTGCGGCAATGGCTGCTGCCTATGGAGCAACCCCCAAGCAGGTCCGGAAGATCATCACGGAGCAAGGGCGTCTTGCAGACCTTACCTATACCGTGCTTCACAAGAAGACGATGCAGTTCATCATCGACCATATCGCCGGCTGAGCTATCTGCTTTCGATAACGGGGTGATTTTCATGAATTACGTACCAATGGTAGTAGAGCGTTCCAGTCGTGGGGAACGGGCATATGACATTTATTCCCGCCTTTTGAAAGACAGGATCATCATCCTCGGCGGCCCAATTGATGATAGTGTGGCAAATTCCATTGTGGCCCAGATGCTCTTTTTGGAATCCGAGGATCCGGACAAGGACATCTATCTTTACATCAACAGTCCCGGCGGGGTTGTAACGGCAGGACTTGCCATTTATGACACGATGCAGTACATCAAATCGGATGTTTCCACCATTTGTATCGGGCAGGCAGCCAGCATGGGATCCCTGCTTTTGACTGCAGGGGCAAAGGGCAAGCGTTTTGCCCTGCCTTTGGCGCGCATTATGATTCATCAGCCCTTGGGCGGAGCCCAGGGGCAATCGACGGATATCCAGATTCAGGCGAAGGAGATCCTGCGTCTGCGCGAAGTGGGAAATGATATCCTTGTCAAGCACACGGGGCAGAAGAGGGAGACCATCATTGCGGATACAGAGCGTGACAATTTCATGACGGCAGAGGATGCCAAGGCATACGGCCTTATCGATGAGGTCATAACCCGTCCGAAGAAAAGCAAGAAAGCGGACTCCAAGGACTGAGGGGTGATGTCATGTTGAAGTTTGGGGATGAAAAAGGACAACTGAAATGTTCTTTCTGTGGAAAGACGCAGGAACAGGTACGCAAGCTTGTGGCAGGCCCCGGTGTCTATATCTGTGACGAGTGCATAGAACTCTGCAATGAGATCATTGAGGAGGAGTTCAGCGAGGACGTTGAGGTTGAACTGAAGGATGTCCCGAAACCAAAGGACATCCGGGCAATCCTGGACCAATATGTCATTGGGCAGGATGATGCCAAGAAGACGCTCTCCGTGGCTGTCTATAACCATTATAAGCGCATCAATATGGGGACGGCGAAAACGGATGATGTGGAACTGCAGAAATCGAACATTTTGATGATCGGTCCCACGGGCAGCGGCAAGACACTTCTGGCGCAGACACTGGCACGTATCCTCAACGTTCCCTTTGCCATTGCAGATGCAACTTCTCTGACGGAAGCAGGCTATGTGGGCGAGGATGTGGAGAATATACTTCTAAAGATCATTCAGGCAGCCGATTATGATGTGGAGAAAGCGGAACGCGGCATCATCTACATTGACGAGATTGACAAGATTGCCCGGAAATCGGAGAATCCTTCCATTACGCGGGATGTTTCCGGCGAGGGCGTTCAGCAGGCACTCCTGAAGATTTTGGAAGGGACGACTGCCTCCGTGCCGCCTCAGGGTGGACGCAAGCATCCCCATCAGGAACTCATCCAGATCGACACGACGAATATCCTCTTTATTTGCGGCGGTGCTTTTGATGGCATCGAGAAGATCATTGAATCCCGTCTTGGCGAGAAGCAGATGGGGTTCGGCGCTACGGTCACTTCGCGGAAAAATCGGAACATCGGCGAGGTTTTGCGGCAGGTGATGCCGGAGGACCTGCTGAAGAACGGGTTGATACCGGAATTCATTGGCCGTCTGCCTGTGGTGGTCACTCTTGATGCACTGGATGAGGCAGCTCTGGTGAGCATCCTCACCCAGCCGAAGAATGCCCTGGTCAAGCAGTACCGGAAGCTTCTGGAAATGGATGGGGTCAAGCTTTCCTTTGAGGAGGAAGCGCTCCAGTTGATTGCCAAGGAAGCCTTGAAGAGGAAGACCGGTGCCAGAGGACTTCGTTCCATTCTGGAGAAGATCATGCGAAATGTTATGTACGATGTTCCTTCTGCTGAGGATGTGACTTCCTGTTTGGTGACGAAGGAGACCATTACGGAGAAAAAAGATCCGGTTCTCACCATTGAGAAAAAGAAAGTAAAGAAGGTCATGAGCAGCAGGGAAGTATCTGCATGACAGGTTTTGTGCAGCAATTTGTTGATGTTAGGGCGTTGCCGTAGTGCAGCGCCTTATTTATGAATAGTAGGAGGAAGAACATTATGGCAGATGTCCGTACACTGCCTCTCCTGCCCTTGCGCGGGATGATGGTATTTCCCTATATGATCATCCACCTGGATGTTGGGCGTGAGCGTTCCGTGGCTGCCTTGGAGCAAGCAATGGTGAGTGACCGGCAGGTTGTGGTGACGGCCCAGAAGGATGCGGAAGTTGACGAGCCGGCAAGGGAAGACCTTTACGATGTCGGGACGGTGGTGGAGATCCGCCAGGTATTGAAGCTGCCCGGCGGGACCGTGCGTGTTCTCGTGGAAGGCCTTCATAGGGCACTGGTCATGGATTATCGGGAATTGGATAATTATGCGGAAGTGGATGTGCAGGAATACCAGGACGAGATTGACGGTTCCATGAAGATGGAAGCCCTGGCCCGGGCAGTCGTCCATCAATTTGAGGAATGGGTGCGTCTCAGCAAGAAAATACCTGCGGAGACCTTTGTTTCTGTGGCAATCCTGGATGATGCAGGACGCCTCTCTGATCTGATTGCCAGCCATTTGAACCTGAAGCTTGAGGTGAAGCAGGAGCTTCTTTCCCGCATTGATCTGAAAGATCGCATGGAAAAGCTCTATGAGGTTTTGACCAGGGAACTTGAGATCCTTGAGATTGAGCGCAAGATCGGCAACAGGGTGCGCAAGCAGATGGAGAAGATCCAGAAGGATTATTATCTTCGCGAGCAGATCAAGGCCATCCATAAGGAACTCGGTGATGAGGAAGACAAGGAAGCGGAAATCGAGGGATATCGCAAGAAGCTTTCGGAATGCGACTATCCGGAGGCGGTGGCCAAGGCCATCGAGAAGGAGCTTCATCGCATGGAGATGATGTCCAGCATGTCGCCGGAGCTTACGGTTGTCCGGACGTATCTGGACTGGCTCATTGACCTCCCCTGGGAAAAGATGTCCGAGGACAATGTGGACATTGCAGCTGCAGAAAAAATCCTGGAACGGGACCACTACGGGCTGGAGAAGGTAAAAGAGCGCATCCTGGAATATCTGGCAGTGCACCAGCTCACAAAAGACAAGAGTGCGCCGATCCTGTGCCTTGTGGGACCGCCCGGTGTGGGCAAGACTTCCTTGGCAAGCTCTGTTGCGCGGGCAACCGGACGGAAATTTGTCCGCGCCTCTCTGGGCGGCATACGGGATGAGGCAGAGATTCGCGGTCATCGCCGCACTTATATCGGGGCGATGCCGGGGCGTGTCATTGAGGGAATCCGCAATGTGGGGACAAAGAATCCGGTCTTCCTCCTCGATGAGGTGGACAAGCTTGCGATGTCCTACAATGGGGATCCTTCCGCTGCCTTGCTGGAAGTTTTGGATCCGGCACAAAATTCCACATTCAGCGATCATTATATCGAGCTTCCCTTTGACCTTTCCAAGGTTCTTTGGATTGTCACGGCGAACAATATGGGAAACATTCCCCGTCCCCTTCGGGACAGGATGGAAATCATCACCTTGTCCAGCTACACCGAGGTGGAAAAGTACGAGATTGCCAAACGGTATCTTGTGCCGCGCCAGCGTGAGAAGAACGGGCTGAAGGCAAAGGATATCCATTTTGGTGCCGGTGTCCTGCAGAAAATCATTGCCGAGTATACCAGGGAAGCGGGCGTGCGCGAGCTGGAGCGTGTCATCGGGCATGTCTGCCGCAAGGCAGCCCGGCAGATCGTGGAAGGCAAGGCCGAGGCGGTAAAGGTCTCAAAGAACAATCTGGTGGAGTTTTTGGAGAAGCCCAAATATCTCGGGAAAAAGGCAGAAAAGAAACCGCAGGTTGGCGTTGCGACAGGCATGGCATGGACAGAGGTGGGAGGGGATATCCTTCCCACGGAAGCCACTGTGCTCAAGGGGAAAGGGAAGCTCATCCTCACGGGGCAGCTTGGCGATGTCATGCAGGAGTCCGCGCGGGCAGGCCTTTCCTATGTGCGGAGCCGTGCCGACAAATTCAAGCTGGAGGAGGATTTCTATGAGAAATACGACCTCCATATCCATCTGCCGGAGGGCGCAATTCCAAAGGATGGCCCTTCTGCCGGAATCACCATGGCCACAGCGATGATTTCTGCCCTGACAAAGAAAAAAGTGCGCAGTGATGTGGCCATGACAGGCGAGATTACCCTCAGGGGCAATGTCCTGCCCATCGGCGGCCTCAAGGAAAAGGTCCTGGCGGCTTATCGTGAGGGGATGCATACCATTGTCCTTCCCAAGGAAAATGAGCGGGATATCGAGGAAATCCCTGATTTTGTCCGCGAGAAGCTGGAGTTTGTTCCCGTCGAGAACATGGATGAGGTTTTGGCGGTTGCATTGACAAAGCGATGATGTTGCATATAGGGCTATTGATTTAGCCCTATTTTCATGGAAAGGATAATCTATGGAAGAGCGTGTGGTCATAACGCAGGGGAGGTATATCGCCTCTGCGGTGAAGAAGGAGCAGTATCCGGACGGGGGGCTGCCGGAAATTGTCTTCATGGGGCGTTCCAATGTGGGGAAATCATCCCTGATCAATTCCCTGACCCGTGTGAAGAATCTTGCCCGTGTTTCCTCCCAGCCGGGCAAGACGCAGACCATCAATTTCTATGAGGTGGGAGCAAAGATTCTTTCGGAGGATCGGAAATCCTTTTATCTGGTGGACCTTCCCGGATACGGTTATGCCAAGACGGGAAAGGAACGGCGCAAGATATGGGCGAAGTTTATTGAGGAATATCTGCTGGAAGCCCAGGAACTCCGCTTTGTGTGCCAGCTCATCGACATCCGCCATGAGCCGATGGCCTCGGACGTGGAGATGTTCCAATGGCTGGTCGGCCACAATATTCCTGTGCTCATTGTGGCCACCAAGGCGGACAAGATTGGAAAGAATGCCCGCCAGAAGCAGATCGCCCAGATAAAGAAGAGCCTGGGGGTCCAGGAACTTTCTGTGCTGCCATATTCTTCCTTAAAAAATGAAGGTCGTTCAGATTTACTTGACGTAATAGCGGAAAGTTTGGTAAAATAGAGTAAAAAGTGAACCGGCTTCAGAAAACTACTTTCATGTTTATTTTAGGAGATGGAGAAATTGACAGCGCTCTCAGCATTTGACAAGGCTCTCTTGAACGTCCTGCAGGGCAATCTGCCTCTTTGCAGCCATCCTTTTGCTGCCCTGGCAGAGCAGCTGGGCACCGATGAAGATACTGTATTGGACAGGCTGCGCAGTTTGAAGAAGGAAGGGTATCTTCGTCGCATCGGCACCTTCTTCGATTCGAACCGTTTGGGCTACCGGGGAACGCTGGTGGCGCTTCGGGTGTCGCCAGAGCATATGGTGCCTGTGGCAGAGGCCATCAATCTTTATCCGGGTGCAACACATAATTACGAGAGGGAAGGACGCTACAATCTCTGGTTTACCCTGCTGTCCCCGGATCAGGAGCACGAGGAGCGCGTCCTTGACGAGATACGGGCATTGCCTGGGGTGGATGACATGCTGAATCTCAAGGCAAAGAAAAAGTACAAGATCAATGTCCAATTTCGGCTGAGGTAGGTGACCCGTTGGTGGAGATGAAGGATCTCAGTGAATTGGACAAGCGCATCGTTCGAGCCTTGCAGGGGGATTTTCCCTTGGTGGAGGAGCCCTACAAGGTGTTGGCGGAACAGGTCGGAATCCCTGAGGAAGAATTCCTGGAGCGAGTGAAGGCATTGTCAGAGGAAAAATGCATCCGAAAGATGGGAGCAGTTCTTCGGCACAGGGAGGTCGGTTTTTCCTCGAATGTCCTGTGCGCTTGGGAAGTCCCGGAAGGTCGGCTGGAGCAGGTGGCACTGAAGATGAGCGCCCATCCTGCAGTTTCCCATTGCTATGACCGGACCACTGCGCCTGGATGGCCTTACAACCTTTATACGATGATTCATGCCCACAGCCGGAAGGAATGCGAGCAGATTGCCGATATGCTGGGAAAGGCAAACGGAATCACGAATCGCATGATGCTGTACTCGAAGAAGGAATGGAAGAAGACAAGCATGAAGTATTTTTGTGAACCATGATATTTGGCACGCTATGAGAGGGGTCATGGCGTGTTTTTCTTTTCACTTGATTCATTGTGTGTTATACTAGAGAGCGTTAGAATTTCCCGAAGGGAAAGCTCTTGCGCTCTCTGCATATACCGTGGGTGAGTTGTAACGAGATGTAAATTTTACTGTTCGCGAGTATAAAATGGAAGAAATCTTGGTTCCAGAGGGGTGTTGTTTTTATGGTTGCAGAAAAAATGTATGAGCTTGGTACGAAAAAATCCACGATACGCACGATTTTCGAATTCGGGCGGAAACGTGCCGCGGAAGTCGGGGAGGAAAATGTCTTTGATTTCAGCCTTGGCAATCCCAATGTCCCGACACCGGAATTCGTGAAGCAGGCCGTGCTGGATATCCTTGGGGAGATGGAGCCCAGCGCAATTCATGGCTATACGATTGCTCCAGGCAACCCTGAGGTGCGGGAAGTATTGGCAAAGAGCATCAATGAGCGTTTTGGCACGAATTTTGCAGGAAAGAACCTTTTCCTCACGGCAGGAGCTGCGGCGGCCATTACCATTTCCTTCAAGGCGCTTTGCGAGCCGGGGGACGAGTTCATCGCCTTTGCTCCCTTTTTCCCGGAATACCGTTGCTTTGTGGAGTCCGTGGGAGGGAAGCTGGTTGTCGTTCCGGCAAAGCCGGAGGACTTCCAGATCGATTTTGGAGCCTTCGAGAAGTGCCTGACACCGCAGACGAAAGCCGTCATTGTCAATTCCCCGAACAATCCCAGCGGAGCGGTCTATTCAGAGGGTACCATCAAGGGGTTGGCAGAAATCCTTCGGGGGAAGGAGAAGGAATACGGGCATCCGATCTTCATCATCTCCGATGAGCCCTACCGCGAGATTGCCTTTGAGGGATATACGGTGCCCTATGTGCCGAAATACTATGCGAACACACTGGTATGCTATTCCTACAGCAAGTCCTTCTCCCTGCCGGGAGAACGCATCGGCTATATCGTGGTTCCCGATGGGATTGCTGATTTTGGAAAGGTCTATGGCGCCATTGCAGGGGCTGCCCGTGTGCTCACTCATGTCAACGCCCCTTCTCTCTGGCAGCTCGTGATTGCCCGTTGCGTCGGCCGCCCTTCGGATATCAGCACCTATGTGAAGAATGGGAAGCTTTTGTACCAAGGGCTTGTGGATGCCGGTTTCAAGTGTGTGAAGCCCCAGGGTGCCTTTTATCTTTTTCCGCAGTCCCTGGAGCCGGATGACTACGCATTCTGTGAGCGGGCAAAGAAATACGATCTTCTGCTGGTTCCCGGCACGGATTTCGGCTGCCCCGGGCATTTCCGTGTGGCCTATTGCATCAAGACGGAGACCATTGAACGTTCCCTTCCCTTGTTCAAGAAGTTGGCTGCGGAGTATGCACAGTAAGCTTGCAATCCTTTCATGAAGCTCCTTCTTTGTACCAGGAACTGTTCATAAATACATTTTAGATTTGACTTGTCTAAATCTCCATATGCGTCGTTGTCGTTAGTCGGCATAGCACCACTATGCCTCCTTCCTCCGCCTAGCCTATGAAGATTTATCCTGCGTCCTATCTTAAAATTTATTTATTGCCAGCTCCTTATGGAAAAACATTCCTGTAATTCTATTGCAAAAGATGTGCCATTGGTAGTAAAATGAACGGGTATACATTGTGGAACCTGCAAATTGGAATGGCTCTCGAGGAGGACGCCCATGGAGAAACGCACCCAGACGAACCGGAAGCGGCAGGCATCAAAAAGCGGCGGAGGTACCGCAAAACGAGTGTTTCTTGGAATGATTGTGGTTGTGGTTGTCATGGTCACAGGCATTGGTTGTGGCTTTTTGACCGCCAGCATGAATACGAAGCCGGATATTGCAAATGATATACAGCCACCGGCCACATCGACCATCTATGATATCAACGGCAATGAGATCGCCAATGTGCATGCGGCGGAGAACCGCATGCCGGTAAAGATTTCCCAGGTGCCGAAGGATTTGCAGAATGCCTTTGTGGCCGTTGAGGACAATCGATTTTATGAACACATAGGGATCGATCCCAAGGGACTCCTGCGTGCGGTTTGGGCAAATATCAGCGACCGCACGATTTCAGAGGGCGGTTCCACGATTACCCAGCAATTGGCGAAGAATGCCTATCTCACACAGGATCGTACCATGAAACGTAAGGTGCAGGAGATTTTTCTCGCACTGCAGCTGGAGCGTCAGTATACGAAGCAGGAGATCCTGGAACTGTACCTGAACCAGATTTATTTCGGGCAGGGTGCCTATGGGGTTCAGGCAGCTGCCAGGACGTATTTCAACAAGGATGTCGAGAATCTGACACTCAATGAATGCGCCATGCTGGCGGGCATCCCCAAGAGCCCGAATTACTATTCCCCTCTCAACAACCTTCAGGCCGCACAGGAGCGGAAAGGGATTGTTCTTGACCAGATGGTGAAATACGGATATGTGAACCGTCAGGAAGCGGCAAAGGTCAAGATCCAGGAAATGGCTTTGGCGCAGCCGGCAAAGCAGAACACGAGCGGGGAATCCTATTTCATTGATTATGTGACACAACTCCTCATCGACAAGTATGGGGCGGATGCTGTCTATAAGGACGGCCTCAAGATATATACCACCCTTGATATGGACATGCAGCGTGCGGCCGAGGCGGCCATGCAGTTATTGCCTGACTATTCCACGGACAGCAATGGGATTGTGCAGCCCCAGGGGGCGCTTGTGGCAATCGACCCCCATAATGGCTACATCAAGGCGATGGTCGGTGGGCGCGGGACGGATCAGTTCAACCGTGCCACCATGGCGGAACGTCAGCCTGGGTCTGCTTTCAAGCCCTTTGTGTTTGCTGCGGCATTGGAAAACAAGTTCACGCCGTCCACGATCATCGATGACAGTCCCGTGACGATTGGGGATTGGGAACCGCAGAATTACGACCGCAGTTTCCGCGGCAAGGTTTCCTTGCGCATGACGGCAGAGCAGTCCCTGAATGTGCCGACGGTCAAGATTGCCCAGAAACTGGGTATGGACAAGCCCATCTATTATGCGCAGGAGATGGGAATCAGCACCTTTGTTCTCGATGGCCCCCAGAATGACCGCAACTTGTCAACTGCTCTGGGCGGCCTGACGAAAGGCGTTACGCCCCTGGAGCTTACAAGTGCCTATGGAACCTTTGCCAATAAGGGCGTGCATGTTTCCTCAGTTGCCATCGTGAAGGTATTGGACCGCAACGGCAAGATATTGGAACAGGCACAACCGGAGCAGCGCAGCGTCATCAGTGAGGCAAGCGCTGAAGATCTGACGAGCATGCTCATGGGAGTCATTCTGCATGGTACGGGCACCCGTGCCAATATCAATCGCCCTGCAGCCGGAAAGACGGGAACGACGAGTGATTATCATGATGCATGGTTCGTCGGCTATACTCCGGATCTTGTCGCCGGTGTATGGATTGGAAATGACGATAATACGAGTCTTGGAGGCATGGGGGGCGGAAACCAGCCGGCCCAGATATGGGGTGCATTCATGTCGAAGGCTCTTGCCAATGTCCCTGCAAGGGATTTCGATGGTGTGTCAGCGCCGCGAGGGGCGTCCATTGGGGAACTGGAGGATGCCCCCGGAAGCAGGAGCGAAAGGTCTGGCAACGAAAAGAAAACGGATGATGGGGACAAGAAGAATGCCAAACCACAGAATCAGCAGCCCCAGCAGCCCCAGTCTGCACCGACACCACAGGATACACCACAAAAAGCCCAACAGGAAGTGCCTCCTGCACCGGTGACGCCTGAACCGGCAGCACCGGCACCTGTTGCGCCATCGCCGGGCGGGGGAGTTTCCAAGGGCAGGGATTGACGAAGGAATGTGAAATCAAAGGAGCGAGTTTGTTGGCAAATGTTTTTGATACATTGAAGGAGCGCGGCTTTATTGCGCAATGCACGAATGAGGAAGAACTGAGAAAACTCTTCGATGAGGAGCAGGTTACCTTTTACATTGGTTTCGATCCCACGGCGGATAGCCTTCATGCGGGGCATTTCATTGCTCTCATGGCAATGGCGCACATGCAGCGCGCAGGGCATCGTCCCATCTGTCTTGTAGGCGGCGGCACGGGAACCGTGGGGGACCCTTCGGGGCGCACGGACATGCGGCAGGTGCTCACGGATGACATCATTGCCCATAATTGCGACTGCTTCCGGAAGCAGATTGCCCGGTTCATTGATTTCAGCAACGACAGGGCCATCATGGTGGACAATGGGGACTGGCTTCGCAAGCTCAACTATATTGACCTTCTGCGGGAAGTCGGCGCACAGTTCACCGTCAACCGCATGCTGGCAGCGGAATGCTACAAGCAGCGCTGGGAAAAGGGCCTGACCTTCCTGGAGTTCAACTACATGGTCATGCAGGCCTATGACTTCCTTGAGCTCAACCGCCGTTACGGTTGCAAGCTGCAGATGGGCGGAGATGACCAGTGGTCCAATATCATCGCGGGTGTCGAGCTCTGCCGCCGCAAGGAGAACAAGGCGGTCTACGGTCTCACGAACAAGCTCCTGACGAAGAGCGATGGCACGAAGATGGGCAAGACAGCAGGCGGCGCTCTCTGGCTGGATGCCGAAAAGGTTTCCCCCTATGAGTTCTACCAGTACTGGCGCAATGTGGATGATGCAGACGTGGAGAAGTGCCTGTCCCTGCTCACCTTCCTGCCCATGGATGAGGTTCGCCGCCTGAGCGCACTTGAGGACCAGAAGATCAATGAGGCAAAGACGGTGCTTGCCTATGAGGTCACGAAGATCGTGCATGGTGAGGAAGAGGCTGGCAAGGCAAAGAAAGCGGCAGAGAGCATCTTTGGGGGACAGGGCAGTGCAGAGAATATGCCCACATTCCAGGTCGGGAACCAGGCCGTTGGCAAAAAACTTCTCGACATCCTGGCGGAACATGGCATGGTTGCCTCCAAGAGCGAGGGGCGCCGCCTTATTCAGCAGAGCGGCATAAGCCTCAATGACGGAAAGATCTCTGATGTGGATTATGTCATGCAGGAAAGTGATTTTGCGGATGGTGCAGCCATCCTCAAGAAGGGCAAGAAAAAGTTCTATAAATTGACCAAATAGATGACAGCGATAGTTTTATAGCGATAGTTTTATTTGGAGATAGGAGAGATTTTCTTTTATGTCAGGACATTCAAAATGGGCGAATATCAAGAGGAAGAAAGGTGCCAATGACGCGATCCGCGGCAAGATCACGACGAAGATCGGCCGCGAGATTACCATAGCCGTCCGCATGGGCGGTGCCGATCCCACGGGCAATATGCGCCTGAAATTGGCGCTTTCCAAGGCAAAGGCCAACAATATCCCGAAGGACAACATCAATCGTGCCATCCAGAAAGGGCTTGGCGCAACGGAGGGCAGCAACTACGAGGAGATTACCTATGAGGGCTACGGTCCCGGCGGTTCTGCTATCATGCTGGACATCCTCACGGACAACCGCAACCGCACGGCAGCAGATGTTCGCCATCTCTTTTCCCGTTTTGGCGGGAATCTTGGCGAGACTGGGTGTGTCGGCTGGATGTTCAAGCAGAAGGCGGTCTTCGTCGTGGAAAAGGAGACCTTTGGCGATGAGGACGCGCTCATGGATATCGTCCTGGAGGCCGGTGCCGAGGATATGCGCTCGGAGGATGATGTCTTTGAGATCACGGCAGAGCCTGCAGATTTTGATGCCATTGAAGCAGCCCTGGGAGAAAAGGGCATCGAGACAGCTTCGGCTGAGATCACCATGGTTCCTGACAACACGGTAAAGGTGGAGGGAAAGGATGCCGAAAAGCTGCAGAATCTCGTGGATGCGCTGGAAGAGAATGATGATGTCCAGAACGTCTATGGCAATTATGAGATGGATGAGGAAGAATGAGTCTTGCGGGCGGCCATGTGGTCGCTCGTATTCTTGTATGGGAAGGGGTATGGGATGCTGGCGTTAGGGATTGACCCCGGGACTGCCATTTGCGGCTATGGTTTCGTGGAATCCGTGGGAAGCCGTCTGGTTCCCCATGCATACGGTGCCATCACCACAAGCCCCAGGGCGCGTATGGAAGACCGGCTCATGAAACTCTACGATGAACTCGATGGGCTCATCAAAAAATATCAGCCGGATATCATGGGTGTGGAACAGCTTTTCTTCAACCGGAATGTGACGACGGCAATCCCAGTGGGGCAGGCCCGGGGAATCGTTCTTCTGGCGGCGGCAAAGAACCGGCTGGAAATCGTGGAGCGCACGCCGCTTCAGGTGAAGCAGTCCGTGACGGGATACGGCAAGGCCGACAAGCAGCAGATGATCTATATGGTGACAAAACTCCTGCATCTTCCGGAGGCCCCCCATCCCGATGATGTGGCGGATGCCCTGGCGGTTGCCATATGTACGACCCATTGCATGAACAGTGTTGTCTGGCGCAACCAATTGGGCAGCGGATAAATGGTAGGAGTTTGCGATGATAGGATATTTGCGTGGGCGTGTTGCCCATCTTTTTGCGGATTACTGCCTGCTCGATGTGCAGGGTGTTGGATATCGCGTCTTCATAGCCTCCTCTGCCCGAAGCCATCTGCACAAGGGGGAGGAAGCAGAGCTTTTCATTCATACGAGCGTGAGGGAGGATGCCATTCTCCTGTATGGATTTTACAGCCAGGAGGAATATGATGTCTTCCAGCTTTTGATCTCCGTTTCCGGCATCGGGCCGAAGGTGGCACTTGGAATGCTCTCTGCCATTTCTGTTGACAGCCTTTGCAAGGCCATTCATCAAAAGCAGTCCGCTGTCCTCACGAAACTGCCGGGAATCGGAAAGAAATCAGCGGAGCGCATCATTCTTGAGTTGAAGGACAAGGTAGCATGGGACGGAGGCAAGGAAGAGGATTCCAGATTGCCGGATGCAGGGGAAACCGTTGGTGACGATATGGTTTCCGAGGCCATGGCGGCACTGGCATCCCTGGGCTACTCCCAGGCTGAGCTTGCACCTGTGCTGAGGAATGCAAAGGACTGCAGTTCCGTGCAGGATATCATTAAATTTGCATTGAAGCATTTGAACCGGTTTTAGGTGGTGATGGTTTTGGGGAATTTGGACACCGATACAGATGAGCGCATCATCGCCAGGGATGAGCAGAGCGCGGATGACTGGCAATACAGTCTGCGGCCGCGAAAACTTGCGGAGTATATCGGGCAGGACAAGGTGAAGGAAAACCTGTCCGTGTTCGTTCAGGCAGCAATGGCAAGAGGGGAAGCTCTTGACCATGTGCTTCTTTACGGACCGCCGGGACTCGGAAAGACAACCTTGGCGGGCATCATTGCCAATGAATTGGGGGTGAACTTCCGCGTGACCTCCGGGCCTGCTATTGAGCGGTCCGGGGATTTGGCGGCACTCCTCACGAACCTGCAGGACAGGGACGTACTTTTCATTGACGAGATCCACCGCCTTTCCCGCAGCGTGGAGGAGATCCTCTATTCGGCAATGGAGGATTTTGCCCTGGATATCATCATCGGCAAGGGGCCAAGTGCCCGTTCCATCCGTTTGGACATCGCCCCATTTACTTTGGTGGGAGCCACGACGAAGGCAGGGGCATTGTCGCCGCCTTTGCGGGACCGCTTTGGGGTGATTTCCCGTCTGGAATACTACACGCCGGATGCCCTGGTGCATATCATCAAACGCGCTGCGGAAATCCTGAAGATTTCCATTGAGGAAAAGGGTGCAATGGAAATTGCTCGGCGTTCCCGCGGTACGCCCCGCATCGCCAACCGCCTTTTGAAGCGGGTGCGGGATTTTGCCCAGATCGAGGGGCAGGGCATCATCACGGATGCCATTGCTGACAAGGCACTTCGGATGCTGGAAGTGGACAAGGCCGGGCTTGACCATACGGACCGGCGCATGCTCGACACCATGATCAAGAAATTTGCAGGGGGGCCTGTCGGTCTTGATACCTTGGCGGCGGCCATCAGCGAGGCCACGGATACCATTGAGGATGTTTACGAGCCCTATCTCATACAGTTGGGCTTCATCAACCGCACACCAAGGGGGCGTGTGGTGACAAGGGCGGGGTATGGGCATATGGGAGTGCCCTGTCCCGATGATGCGTCTCCATATGCTCCTATGGGATTTTGAAATTACAAATGGGTGGTTATGCCAATGAAGATATCCGCATGCGTGATTACGAAAAATGAAGAAAAGAACATACAGCAGTGGCTTTCCTGCATGAAGGGCATTGCGGATGAAATGATCGTTGTCGATACAGGTTCCGGGGACCGTACCGTGGAAATCGCAAAAGCGGGAGGAGCCAGGGTGTATCATTTCAAATGGAACAATGACTTTTCGGCGGCAAAGAATTATGCCCTGGATCGGGCAACCGGCGATTGGATTTTCTTTCTGGATGCAGATGAATATTTCAGTGAATCCACAAGGAAGCGGATCCGTTCCATTTTGGAGCGTGCCCATGGGAACCATAGGATCATAGGCATCAACAGTACGTTGTACAATATCGATGTGGATCGTAACAATGAAATCAACAGTACCGCCATCCAGCAAAGGATTTTCAGGCGCAGCAAGCATTTGCGGTATGCGGGGCGAATCCATGAATACATTGTCTATCATGGGAAAAAGACAATGGATTTTGCCATGTCCGACCTCGTCATCTACCATACCGGATATTCCTCCGGCTTGACGCAGAAGAAGAATATCCGGAATCTTTTGCTGATACTTTTGGATGTCCAGGCCCAGGGAAGTGTGACGGAGAAGCATTATTCGTATCTTTCGGTTACGTATTTCAATCTGCTTCAGTACGATAAGGCCATCCATTATGCGAAACTGGCAATCCAGGCCAAGGGAAAAGGGGCGGAAAGCACTTTTGTCAAGCAGTATTGGATTTGGATAAGGGCGGAACAGAGGAAAGGAACCTCAAACGAAAAGATACAGGAAATTGTTGACAAAGCCCTTCTTGATGTGCCGGGGCATCCGGATTTCCTGTGGGAAAAGGCAAAGATTGCATTGCAGCGTCATGACTATGTGCTGGCGGAAGCACAGATGACAAAGATACTGGATCAGGCAGGGGACAGAAAACGTATGACCCAGTATGAGACGACCATTTACGGACAGTTTCCCATTATCTATGCTGCCCTTGGAAAGATCTATGATACGCAGGGAGAAAAAGAAAAGGCAGAAAACTATTACAAGTGGTCGCTTCAGAAGGATTTTCGCAAAGTGAACGTCTTGCATGATCTGTTGAATCTTCGTTCCGATGGTGATGCAAAAGAAACCATTCAAATGCTTGACGAAATCTATGCCAAAGAACCGGAACTGGATTTCTTGAGGAAATGTTTGGAGGCTCGTCCGAGAGATGAGATTTACCTGTATTACATGCATCCGGAAAAGGGTTCCTATGAAGACTTGATGGGAAGGAAGAACTATCTTGAGGCTGCAGGGATTGCCGCAAAGGATTTTTCTGTTTTCCTGGATTCCGGCAGGGCACAAGAAGAGAGCGAACAGTTCGAGAAATTGGGACGGGATCTTGTGCTGGCGTTGCTTTATCTGCCGGATGAAAAATTCAAGAAAGCCTCCAAAGCCCTTTCCGTTCTTCCACAGGAGTTGAAAAACTGCATCTTGCGTTTCCATGATGACAATTATGTATTGCCCATAGAAAATGCAGTTACATACCATGCTATGCTGGATGTGGTGCTGCAGTATGGGACCCCGGGCATCATTGACCGTTTTGGGCTCATTGCAAGGGCGTTCATTGAACAGGATATTCTGGAAGTATCCGTGAGGCTCTTTGGAAGGGGGCGCTGGCAGGCGGTCCTTGACCTTTATGAGGAAATCTCAGAGAAAACGAGGGCAGTCCTTCCGGGCATTTGGTACTATACAGGTGTATGCCTGTTCCATCTTGGGAAAGGCAAGGAAGCTTTTGATTGTCTTGCAAGGGCGCAGCAGATGAATATGCAGTCCCCGGATCTTTCCGTATATCTTGCCTGGTGTGAAAAAAAGGGGCTGTCGTCATGAAATTGTTGCTGCATATGTGCTGCGGTCCTTGTTCCTGCTATCCCGTAAAGAAGCTGCGGGAGTCGGGTATTGAGCCTGTGGGATATTTCTTCAACCCCAATATCCATCCTTACAAGGAATGGGAGCGGCGATTGCTGACGGCAAAGGAATTTGCGGAGAAAGTCCATATGGAGATATATGTGGATGAAAATTACATGCTGCGTGATTTCCTGAAGAAAGCGCTGCCGGCAGAGGCAGTGCCCAATGGGAGATGCCGCATGTGCTATACCTGGCGTCTGGAGCAGACAGCAGGATTTGCAGCGGAGAACGGCTTTGATGCATTTACTTCGACGCTTTTCTACAGCATTTATCAACAGCATGAGCTCATGAAAGAGACCTCGGGGTTCTTTGCACGGAAATACGATGTGGCCTTCTACTATGAGGATTTTCGTCCTGGCTGGCAGGAAGGGATCGATATCAGCCATGAACTGGAGCTTTATCGGCAACCCTATTGCGGTTGCATCTTTTCTGAGGAGGAACGCTACAGCAAGGCAATCAGGAAGCAGCGAAAGAAGGAAGCGAAAGCGAAGAAGCGGGCGCGCTTGGAATTGGAAGCAAAAGAGGCTAGGGAAAGGATGGATTGATATGTCATTGCGTTCCTTATTTGTTGCAGGAATGGCAGTTGTTTCTGTTTTTGCTTTCCTGCCCTTTGCCTGTGCCGGGGCGGATCAGAAAGGAAGCTGGCAGCCGGAGCTTCGCGTCGGGCTTTTCAGCGGGCAGAAGACGGTGAGCTTCCACGTGAACAAGGATTGCGATCTTTCTCTTTCCACAAACAAGAAGAGCAGGGTTTCCGTGGGCAAGGGGGAGACGGTCACGGTGAATCTGTCCGGAAAGGGATTTCAGGTGAAGGGAAAGAACTTGCCCGGCGAACTGTTGGAACTCCGTACACATGATCCAAGGGACCTCAAGGATCTGGTCACGACGGTCAACGGAAAGCAATATCGTGGCGGTCTCCAATTGCTTCAGCGGGGTGGAGGCATGACGGTGATCAACATTTTGCCATCAGAGCAGTATCTGCGCGGGGTTCTTCCGGAGGAGATGCCTCCTTCATGGCCCAAAGAGGCTGTGAAATCCCAGGCTGTGGCGGCACGAACCTTTGCCCTCAAGAACAGGAAGCGCCATGAATCCGAGGGCTATGACCTCTGCAGTACCACCCATTGCCAGCTCTATACAGGCATGGCCGAGGAAGACCCTGATGCGGATGCGGCCATCCGGGAAACCTATGGTGAGGTTCTTTTTTCCAAGCAGGGCGGATCCATCATCGATGCCCCCTTCCATACGGATTCCGGCGGCATGACGGAAAACAGCGAGGAAGTGTGGGGGACCTCCTCGCCTTATCTTCGGGCGGCAAAGGAGTTGAGAACGGGAACACAGCCCTGGAGCAAGTCCGTTTCTCTTGATGTCTTCCAATCGAAATTCAATGTCGGCAGCATCAAGAAAATCGAACTTTCTCCTCTGGAAATAGGAAAGAAAACGAAGGACAGGACGACTTCCGGCAGGGTCAAGACAGTGCATATTGTGGGCAGCAGGGGCAGCAAGGCCGTTTCCGGCACGGATATGCGTTCCATTTTCGGCTTGAAGAGTACCTTGTTCTCCATGAAACTTAGCGGCAAGCAGGTGACGTTTTCCGGTTTTGGATGGGGGCATGGTCTCGGTATGTCCCAATGGGGAGCCAAGGCTTTTTCGGAACGCGGCGATGAGTACCAGAAGATACTTACTCATTATTATCAAAACACGATGATCAAGAAACTTTACTGAGGTACGATGATGCTTTTATCTGATTTCGATTATGATTTGCCGGAGGAACTGATTGCCCAGACACCGATAGAGCCGCGCAATGCCTCGCGGCTCATGGTGCTGGATCCCCGGAAAGGGACCATTCGCCATGAGCATTTCTATGATCTTGGAAAATTTTTGGAGCCGGGGGACACGTTGATTTTCAATGATACCCGTGTCATGCCTGCAAGATTGATTGGACATAGGGAAGGAACCGGGGGCAAGGTAGAGATTTTCCTGTTGCGCCGCATCGATGCGACGCATTGGGAAACACTGGCAAAACCGGGGAAAAAAGCTCAAATGGGCAACGTCATCGAATTTGGCGAAGAGCTTTCCTGCAGGATTACGGGCCATACGGATTTTGGCGGGCGCATTGTGGAATTCATGTTTCAGGGTGTGTTTGAGGAAATCCTGGACAGGCTCGGAGAGACACCCCTTCCTCCTTATATCCATGAGAAACTGGAAGACAGGGAACGCTACCAGACGGTATACAACAGGGAAGAAGGCTCGGCGGCAGCGCCTACCGCAGGCCTCCATTTCACGAAAGAGCAGATGGGGGACTTGGAAAAAGCAGGCATTCGTCTCGGCTTCGTGACGCTCCATGTCGGTTTGGGAACCTTTCGTCCCGTAAATGTGGAAAACATTGAGGAGCATGTGATGCACAAGGAATATTATTCCATTTCCGATGAGACAGCAGAGCTCATTCGCAGGACAAAAGCAGAGGGGCATCGTGTGGTTGCTGTGGGAACGACATCCATTCGCACACTGGAGTCCGCTGCCTCCGGAAAGAACGAGATTTCCGGAGGCAACGGCTGGACGGATATTTTCATCTATCCAGGCTATGAGTTCAAGATTGTCGATGCCATTGTCACGAATTTCCATCTGCCGAAATCCACGCTCATCATGCTGATCAGTGCCTTTGCCGGCAGGGAATTCATATTGAATGCGTATCGGGAAGCGGTGGAGAAAAAGTATCGATTTTTCTCTTTTGGGGATGCCATGTATTGCTCTTGTGCCCATTTTTGATTGACGTGCCTTTCACGATATGCTATACTTCATACAGTTCGTGTGTGTTGCGGACGAATCCGCGGCAGGGATGGCGAGTTCTCCGACGTCTTCTTCGCTGCTGGATATTATTGTATGATTTAGGAGGAAGAAACAATGTTGACACAGGAAGTAAAACAGGAAATCATCGCAAAGTATGCAGTTCATGAGGGCGACACGGGATCCCCGGAGGTACAGATTGCCGTCTTGACGGCCCGGATTTCGTATCTCACGGAGCACCTCAAGGAGCACAAGAAGGATCATCATTCCCGTCGCGGCCTTTTGAAGATGGTAGGGCATAGGCGCCGCCTGCTCAGCTATCTCAGCAAGAAGGACATTGAACGTTACCGCGCGATCATTTCCAAACTGAATCTCCGTAAATAAGGGAAGTGCTAGTGTCCCACCTCGTTCAGAAACATAAAAATAATTGTTCGAGATGTAGTCAGATGCTAGGAAGAGGAGGGCGGCGTAGCGGTGGCTACGCCAACTGACGATGACAACGCAGATGGCTGCATATCGGGCAATTATTATGGATATGAACGAGGCGGGACACTAAGCACTTCCTTGCAGAAAAGAAGCGGGCGGCTCCCGCTTCTTTTCATATAGAGCCATGAAAATCTATAAGAATTTTTGGAGGAAACTATATGCACAGTTTTGAGATGCAGTTGGGTGGACGCACCTTGACCGTCGAGAACGGCAAGATGGCGAAGCAGGCCAATGGCGCGGTTCTCGTGCGCTATGGCGATACGGTGGTGCTGGTGACGGCCACGGCTTCCGCAGAGCCCAGGGAAGGGGTCGATTTCTTCCCGTTGACTGTTGATTATGAGGAAAAAATGTATGCAGCCGGAAAAATTCCCGGCGGCTTCATCAAGCGGGAGGGACGCCCCTCCAGTGATGCTGTTCTCTGCACCCGTCTCATTGACCGCCCGATCCGCCCTCTGTTTCCCGAGGGCTTCCGGAATGATGTGCAGATTGTTGCCACGGTGCTTTCCGTGGAGCAGGACAATGCGCCGGAACTGGCGGCGATGATTGGCGCTTCCTGTGCCTTGACGGTGTCGGATATCCCCTTCCTGGGGCCGATTGCCGGTGTGCGTGTGGGACGTGTGGATGATGCCTTTGTCATCAATCCCACGGAGGAACAGAGGGAGAAGTCCACGCTGAACCTTACGGTGGCAGGCTCCCATGATGCCGTCATGATGGTGGAGGCCGGTGCCAATGAGCTGCCCGAGGATGTCATCCTCGATGCCATCCTGTTCGGGCATGAGGAGATCAAGAAAATTGTTGAGTTCCAGCAGGAGATCCAGTCTGCCTGCGGTAAGGAGAAGAGGGAAGTGAAGCTCTTTTCCGTTCCCGGGGAGATGGAGAAGTCCATCCGCGAGTTTGCCGAGGCGAAACTGGATGCAGCGACGCGCAATCCCGACAAGCTGGACCGCGATGCCCATATTGCCGATGTCAAGGCGGAGACCATGGAGAAGTTCCTCGTGGACTATCCGGAGGCTGACAAGGAGATCGCCTATATCCTTCATAAGGTGGAGAAGGAGATTGTCCGCCGCATGATCACCCATGAGAAGATTCGTCCCGATGGGCGCGGCGTGGAGGAAGTCCGTCCCGTGAGTTGCGAGGTCGGGCTTTTGCCGCGGACCCATGGCTCCGGGCTCTTTACCCGCGGGCAGACGCAGATCCTGACGGTCACGACCCTGGGATCGATTGGCGATGAGCAGATCATCGATGGTCTTGGCCCGGAGACGACGAAGCATTATCTCCATCATTACAATTTCCCCGGTTACAGCGTCGGCGAGGCCCGTCCCATGCGCAGCCCGGGCCGTCGTGAGATCGGACATGGCGCACTGGCGGAGCGGGCGCTCATTCCGGTGATTCCCTCCATCGAGGAATTCCCCTATACAGTCCGCCTCGTTTCCGAGGTCCTTGAGTCCAACGGTTCCAGTTCCATGGGAAGCGTTTGCGGCAGCACCCTTTCCCTGATGAACGCAGGTGTTCCTATCAAGCGTCCCGTTTCCGGCGTTGCCATGGGGCTTGTGAAGGATGGGGATGCCTATACCATTCTTACGGACATCCAGGGTATGGAGGATGCCCTGGGGGATATGGATTTCAAGGTAGCCGGCACGGAGCTCGGCGTTACGGCAATCCAGATGGATATCAAGGTGGCCGGCATCAGCCGGGAAATCCTGTCCTCGGCCCTGCAGCAGGCGAAGCGGGGGCGTGCCTTCATCCTCGGCAAGATGCTGGAATGCATCTCGAAACCTGCAGATGACCTTTCGCCTTATGCACCCCGCGTGGAAACCATTCAGATCAAGGTGGACAAGATACGTGAGGTCATCGGTACCGGCGGGAAGGTGGTCAAGAAGATCATCGACGAGACCGGCGTGGATATCGACATCCATGAGGACGGAAATATCTTCATCACTTCTGCAGATGCAGAGGGCATGAAAAAAGCCCGCCAGATGATCGAGGACATCGTGCGGGAAGTTGAGGTTGGCGAGGTCTATACAGGGACTGTCACCCGCCTTATGAAATTCGGCGCTTTTGTTGAGGTCCTGCCCGGCAAGGAAGGACTCTGCCATATTTCCCAGCTCGCAAAGCGGCGTGTGGAGAAGGTGGAGGACGTGGTGCAGGTCGGCGACCAGCTTGAGGTCAAGGTCGTGGAGATTGACGAAAAGGGCCGCATCAATGTGAGCCATAAAGCAGTGCTTTAGGGCGTGTTGAAAAACTCCGCCAGCACACTACAGCGGCCATTTTTCCGTCTGTCTGCGTCAACAAACCCTTGACGTAGCTCTGCTACGACTGCGGGTTCGCTTCCTTGTCATACGAAAAACTGTCTCGCTGTAGCGCACAGTCTACGTTTTTCAACACACCCTAAGCCTGGTCAAAGGCATTGACCAGGGTGTATTCTATGGAGGGCCGTCCGCCGGTGGAGTAATTCACGCGGCTGACGGCTCTTTTTTGTTCGATGAGGTAGTTCATGTAGCGGCGGACTGTCACCTTGGAGAGCTTTGTCTCATGGGCAAGCTGGTCGCAAGAAAGGTATTGCGACTGGTAATCCTCGGAATCCAGGCAGGAGGTGATGCGATCCAGGGTCTGCTGCTGGATTCCTTTCTCCAGATCGGCGCAGGAGTGGGAGGGCATTTCCTGTTTCATGTACATCAGGCGGTCGATGTCGGACTGGGTATAGGAATCTTTTTCCTTGAAGGAGCGGCGCAGGAGGAATTTTTGCATTGCTTCCTGGAACCGCTCGTAAGTAAA
>JAFSWY010000258.1 GCA_017444295.1 Selenomonadaceae bacterium
CTGATTTTTCGTAGTAAAAAAAGCATTCAGAATACTATCTAAAGGCCTTTCTTTTCCAAATGGTGCCTCAGAGCGGAATCGAACCACTGACACGGGGCTTTTCAGTCCCCTGCTCTACCAACTGAGCTACCGAGGCAAAATGGCGACCCGAAGGGGACTTGAACCCCTGACCTCCGCCGTGACAGGGCGGCATTCTAACCAACTAAACTACCGGGCCGTATGGTGACGCGTACGGGATTCGAACCCGTGAAGCCGCCGTGAAAGGGCGGTGTCTTAACCACTTGACCAACGCGCCATGGTGGCTCACCCGGGATTCGAACCCGGGACACCCTGATTAAAAGTCAGGTGCTCTGCCAACTGAGCTAGTGAACCATGTGAGACGAAAATTCTGCTGCAACTAGGAAACATCCAATAATGCGTAACTCACAGAATAAGATTATAATGGAAAGCACCTGTCTTGTCAATATAAAGTTTTATTTTCCCGCTTTCATGCGATTGATGGCACTGAACAGCGCCTGAATGGAAGCCGTGATGATATCCGTGTCCATGCCCGCACCCCAGGAGATCCTGCCATTCTCTCCCGTGATGCCGATATAGGCAATGGCACGGGAAGACTGCCCGATCTCCAGTGCATGCTCGCTGTAAGTGAGGTTCGTGTACTTCACATTGAGGTTTTCCTGCAGGGCATTGCTTACGGCATCGAGACGGCCATTGCCCCTCGCCACGAAGGTCTTGTGCTTGCCATCGGCCTCCAGGTCCACACTGCCGCTGCGAGTGCCGTCCGGCTCCTTGCGGAGCAGGAAATCGATCAGCTTGTAAGGCGTCTCCACATTGACGTACTCGTCGATGAAAATCTGGTAGATCTCATCCGGCAGCAATTCCTTGTGCTTGTGGTCGGATACGCCCTTGACGCAGTACCCGAAATCCTCCCGCATCTTCTTCGGCATCTCGATGCCGTATTGATGCTCCATGATGAAGCCGACACCGCCCTTGCCGGACTGGCTGTTGATGCGGATGACGTTGCTCTCGTACTCGCGGCCCACATCCTGCGGATCGATGGGAAGATAAGGAACCGTCCAATGCTCCGGATCCTTCTCCTCCCGCCACTGCATCCCCTTCGCAATGGCATCCTGGTGAGAGCCGGAAAAAGCCGCGAATACCAGGGAGCCTGCATAGGGCTGGCGGTCATGGACGTGCATACGGGTCACCCGCTCATACATCTCCACCAATGCCGGCATATCCGAGAAATCCAGCTCCGGATCAATGCCCAGGGCAAACATGTTCATGGCAATGGTCACGATATCCGCATTGCCCGTGCGCTCACCATTGCCGAAAAGGGTTCCCTCGATGCGGTCCGCCCCCGCCAAAAGCCCCATCTCGGAGTCTGCAACGCCGCATCCCCTGTCATTATGGGGATGGAGGGAAAGCACCACGTTCTCGCGATACTTGAGGTTCTGGGAGATATAGGCCACCTGCATCGCATAGATGTGGGGCATGGACATCTCCACGGTCACAGGGATGTTGATGATGGCCTTGCGGTCGGCCTTTGGCTGCCAGACATCCAGCACGGCATTGCAGACCTCAAGGGCATACTCCGGCTCCGTGCCCGTGAAGCTCTCCGGAGAATACTCAAAGCGGTAGCCTGCTCCTGCTTCCTCCGTCAGCTCCTTCAAGAGCTTTGCCCCATCCACGGCAATCTGCTTGATTTCCTCCTTCGACATGCGGAACACCTGCTCCCGCTGTGCCACCGAGGTAGAGTTGTAGACATGGACGATGGCATTCTTGACTCCCTTGAGTGCCTCGAAGGTCTTGCGGATGATGTGCTCCCTCGCCTGGGTCAGCACCTGCACCGTCACATCGTCGGGAATCAGGTTGTCCTCCACCAGGCGGCGCAGGAGTGCATACTCCGTATCCGACGCCGCAGGAAATCCCACCTCGATTTCCTTGAAACCGATCTTGATGAGCATCTTGTAAAACTCGATCTTCTCGTCAAGGCTCATGGGAATCACAAGGGACTGGTTCCCGTCCCGAAGGTCCACGCTGCACCATACGGGCGCCTTTTCCGGATACTCTTTCCTGGCCCAGCTCATATCGATGGTCGGCGGGAGATAATACCCCTTGCGGTATTTCGTGTAATTCATCATATCGTAAAATCCTCCTGACAGTAGCTTTAAGTAATTCAAGGATTATTCACTTTGATCAACGGCCCCGTATCTCTCACAGAGTGGTGGATATCGGCCTCAAACATGCGATTCCAGGGAAAGTCGATCTCTATTTGCTCCAAATCATCAAAGGGGGGAAGATTATCTTCCACAAAACGGGAGAGCAGCCGGGCTGTCCTCTCGCTTACCGGCCCTCGCTTCTCGTCCAGGCTTCCGTACACGCCATCCCCCCGCAGCCAGGTGAGCTGGCGGGCGATAACGTTGCGCACATTCGCCTGATAGGCCCAGTCATCAAGGTAGCGCGTGAGAAGGAGCTCATCCACGTCCTCCCGCTTCATCTTCTTTGCAAGCATGCCTTCGGCAATCACAAAGCCCGTGCTGTTCGTTGCCGTATTCCAGCCTGCATAGCCCTGCAACCGGAAAAGCAGGCCGCGCTTCCGCATCTGCTCCATAACGGCATTGTCGGACCCATTGGCATAGGCCACATCGGCAACAGCTACAGGATATCCCTTGCCGAGATATTCCTCCACGATATCGACAAAATATTTCGTGCCTTCCCCTGGCCGCCCATCATTTGAACGATCCGGTGCCTCATAGGTCTTGCCGTTGGGGTTCGTGTTCACCGCAAGGACCAGATCCGCTGTCTCCGGCGAGTCCACCTGAATCCCACCCGCAACCACTATGGCATCCTCAATGGAACTGCTGATGCGCTCATCGGAATACAGAGGCACCGTGTATGGCCCGGAGCCCCAGTTATACCGCACAAAGACATAAGGCTTGTTTTTGGATTTCTCATTGACCGCCCTCGACAAAAGCAGCATGGCCGCCTCGTCAATTCCTGCCATGGACTGAAAAGAGTTCTCTCCCAAATCCTTGCTGTAATCGGAAATGCGCCTGCTTTCCATATGGGTTTGGGAGTAAGGGGCATTGTCGTCCTTTCCGATCAAAAGATAATCAAAGGTTTTTTTCTTTGCGAGGTCAATGAGAAACTTGCTGGCCTCCAGATTCTTCTCCCGTCGTCCCGTCCAGTCCTGCAATGCAGTTTTGGGGACAAGCTCCTGAAGGAACGCCAGCTCCTTCTTCTCACGGGGCTCCAGTCCCTCCACTTCCTCCTTGTCCTTCAATGCCGTATAGCGAAAGATATCGGAGCCGTAGCTGTCATAATACTCCGGTTCCATATGTCCCGAAGCCTCACCGGAACGCGGCGTGCGCATAATGGAACTGAACACATAGATGGGAAGTTTCGGGTTGTCTTTGCGAAATTTCTGGAATCTCGCCGCCCTGCCAAGAATCTCCCCCTTGCTATAGCCATGCTTTCTGGAGCCCACCAGACTCCCATAGAGCATGGCATCAGAGGATACAACGACTGCCTGGATTTCCTCATTCTTCTCTTTTTTGTCGGCAAGAATCTCTTCATTCAGCCATTTCCAAAGCTCGTCGGGATGCCCCAGATCCTCCCTGCTTCCCAAAATCTCATCAGGCGGCACAACAACCTCGTACCCCAGCCTCTCCACGACATCAGCCGTCTGTTTGTCGGAAATCGGTCGATTGTCGTGGGGCACGAACACGATTTTCTTCACCTGCGGCTCTTTGTTCCTCGCCCCCGCCGAGGGCATTACCACGAGCGTGGAACAAAGAACCGTCACAACAACCAGGACACACTTACGAAACTGCAAAGAACTTTCCCTCCATTATTATCTTCACCGAACCATTCGTTTGTATTACCCCTTCTTCTTCGCGGAATCCTCATCCTTCTCCCCTTTGGCATCCCGCACATCCTGCCAGAGGTCCCTCGCCTTCCTGTAAAGCTGGGCATCCATGTCCCTTGCCTTCTGGTCGCCAATGATGCGGCTCAGGTATTGGGTTGCCTTGTCCATCTCCCCCATGCGGAAATAGATGGCCCCCACGAGGTAGATGACCGTATTGTCCGTCATCTTGCCAATGGGATAGCGCTCCTTCACCAGAGAGGCATCATAGAGGTCCGCTGCATGCTGCATTGCCTCCATTTCCTTCTCCCGTTCGCCTGTGTCGCGGTAGACCCAGGCCAGGGAAAGCCAAAGTCCCGCACGGGTATTGAACATGCCGCCGATAAGCTCCTCGTAATAGATGGCGAGCTTGTAGGACGCAACAGCCTCCGGCACCCCCCGTACCTCCGTGAATTCCATGCCCAGATGGCGCTTTTCCAGAAACTCCTGTATCTTTTTCTTGGAACGGGCCGGTATCTGCCCCAAAAAATGCTTCTCATCCGCGGCAAACCCGCAGTGCTCGCAAAACCAGACCCGATAGAAATAGGGATTGAAGCCCTTGTAATGAACGCAGAAATCCTCGTCCGTCTTCTCTGCCAGAAGGCGCGATTTCGTTTTCACTACCCGCGTTGTCTCCCCACAGATTGGACAGGTCTTCTCAATCACAAAGGTAAATTCTCCCACAAAAATCTCCCCCTCCATATCCACTTGTGCTACCTCATAGAATACCACAGAAACCGAAAAAAGAAAAGAAATGGTTGGGGCGTGTTGAAAAACTCCGCCAGCACACTACAGTGGCCATTTTTCCGTCTGCCTGCGTCTTCGAAATCTTGACGTAGCTCTGCTACGACTGCGATTTCGCTTCCTTGTCATACGAAAAACTGTCTCACTGTAGTGCACAGTCTCCGTTTTTCAACACACCCTAATCGGACAATCGCCCGGTTTTTTTGCAGAGCTCTTTGAGCCTTGCTGCATCAAAGTCTCTCGTATACTCCGTTTTCAGGCACCATTTCCAGTTGAGCCCCACCGTTCCGGGCACGTTCATGCGGCTTCGGCTGTCCATGTGCAGGATGTCCTGCATGGGGATAATCGCCATGCGGGCATCGGAGGCATAGGCGAACTCAATGAGTTTTTCGCACACATCCCCGGGATTTTTCGGGTCTGCATGCAGAAGATGGGCAATGGCAGCCTTGCTGCGCTCGTCCACTTCCTTCTCATACCATCCCACCGTCGTGTTGTTGTCGTGGGTGCCCGTGTAGACGATGCTGTTCTCCGGCGGCACGATGCCGATCCTCCCCTGCTCGTTGAAATACAGGGTGAAGTGCAGCACCTTCATGCCCGGAAAATCGCATGCCGCCCGAAGTTCCTCCACGGCATCGGTGATGATGCCCAAATCTTCCGCCACGATGGGAAGATCCCCCAGTTCCTCCTTGATGGCACGGAAAAAGGCTTCCCCTGGTCCTTTGCGCCAATGCCCGTGGATAGCGGTCTTCGCCTTGCCGCTGATTTCCCAATAGGACTCGAAACCGCGGAAGTGGTCGATGCGCACGATGTCCACCTGCTCGTAAAGCTTCTTGAAGCGTCTCTTCCACCATGCGTAATCTTCCCGCTTCATGGCATCCCAATCGTACTGCGGATTGCCCCAAAGCTGCCCCGTGGCACTGAAATAATCCGGCGGGACCCCGGCCACCGTCTTCGCCGACCCGTCCTCATTGAGATCGAAGAGCCCCTGGTTCGCCCAGGCATCCGCGCTGTCATGGGAGATAAAGATGGGCATATCCCCAAGAATCTTGATGCCCTTGGATTTGGCATATTCATGCAGGCGCTTCCACTGACGGTCAAAAAGGTACTGCATGAACATCTCCAGAGCGATATCGTCCCTAAGACGCTCCCGCAGATCCCCCAATGCCGCCTTGTCTCTCCGCCGCACCTCCTCCGGCCATTTCGGCCATGCCTCTCCCTTGAATTCCCTCTTGCATGCCTCGAAGAGGGCGTAATCCTCCAGCCAATAGGCCTCATGACTGCAGAACTCCAGGTAATCCTCATTTTTTTCCGCCGTTTTCCGAAAGACCTCATAGGCCTTCAGGATGCATTCCTTCTTGAAGGACCATGCCTTTTCGAAATCCACAAGAGAACTGTCGCTTGGCTCATCTATCTCCGTGTCTTTCTCCGTGATCCATCCTTCCCGGACAAGGCCCTCCATATCGATGAGCATCGGATTCCCCGCAAAAGCCGACGGGGACTGGTAGGGAGAATAGCCGAAAAAGTCCACCGGGCCCATGGGGAGTATCTGCCATACGGACTGCCCCGCCTCTGCCAGCAGATCCACAAATTGATAGGCAGCTTTTCCAAAGTCCCCGATGCCGTATTTCGACGGAAGCGATGTGGGATGGAGCAGCACCCCTGCCATGCGCGGATATTTCCTTGCCGTCTTCACCCTGCGAAGCAGGCAGCCCTGCAAAGGCCCCAATTCCAGATGGATGCGCCCGCGGCTCACGGGAATCTTTTCGCCCTCCTGCAAAACGGATTCAAAAACACCATCGGAGAAGTCGCTGACATCAAAGGAAACCTGGCGCTTCTCTGCCATATTGCGGTTGAACGCCACAATATAGGCATCGTTTTCCGCCTCCTTGCCGAAGACATCCCTGCCCTCCCGGATGACACGGGCATAGGCAGCCACATCCCCTTCTGCATAAAGCGGCAGGAGTTCCCCTGTCCGCAAGGCCGCGTGCCGGTTGCGCTCGGCAATGCACTTCTTGTACCACCGGCGGATGTCCTCATCTCCATCCTTCCATGGATAGGGCCTCCGATTATAGGGATCCTTGAACCCCTCCATGCCGACCTCGTCACCGTAATAGACAGAGGGAACTCCCGGATAGGTCATCTGCCAGAGGACTGCCAGAAAGAGCCGCTTCCTGCCAAGCTCATAATGTTCCTCATCCAGACGGCTGCGGGCCTGTTCCACTGCCGGCATCCCGTCATAGCAGACGGCCTCCCCGAAAAGGGTAATGGCGCGATGCACGTCATGGCTGCCAATGAGGTTCATCATGGCATAGAAATTTTCCCTGGGATAGTTTTCCCGGAGGCTTTCCATCCTGCGGCAGCAAAGCCCGGCATCCGTCCTGCCCATCAGGAAGTCCACCACATGCTGGCGGAAGGGATAGTTCATGGCAGAGTCCATCTCCTGACCGCAGAGGTATTCCCTTGCCACATCATAGGCCACCTTGTTGGAGGCATCGTCCCACACCTCGCCGATGACCACGGCCTCCGGATCCCTCTCCTTGACCTCCTTGTAGAAGCTCTGGGAAAAGATGGGCGGCAGTTCGTCGATGACATCCATGCGCCAGCCGCTTGCTCCCCTGTCCATCCAGTAATGCAGGACACTGTCTTTCTTGTGGATGATGAAATCCATATAGGAAGGCGTTGTTTCCCTGACATTGGGCATGTTGCCATTGTTCCACCAGCAATCGTATTCCGTGGGGAACTTGCGGAAATCGTACCACTCATGATAGGGCGAATTCTCGGACTGGTACGCTCCCACCGAGTCATACATCCCCTTGCGGTTGAAATAGCGGCTGTTGCTGCCCGTGTGGCTGAACACACCGTCCAGGATGATTCGGATGCCCATCTCCTTTGCCGCATCGGCAAGATGCCGAAAATCCTCATTCGTTCCCAGAACCGGGTCAATCTTGTGATAATCCCCCGTATCATAATGATGATTGCTCTCGGACTCAAACACGGGATTCAGATAAATCACAGAAATGCCAAGATCCTTGAGATAAGACAGCTTCTTCTCGATGCCCTTGAGATTCCCCCCAAAGAAATCGTAGAACACGAGCTCCTTCGTGTCCACATCCTTGCAGTAGAAGGGCTCATCCTCCCAGCAGGCATGATACACCGCCCCTGTCTTCGGAACAATCCCGCTGCCCTCCCGGCAGAACCGGTCAGGGAATATCTGGTAGATGACAGAATTCTTGAACCAGTCCGGCGTCTTTGCGCCCTTGTTGAAGACAGTGATCTGGTAGGACGGCGGCACATGGTCGTAAAGATCTCCCATACCCCCAAGCTGTTCCTGGTTGTTGCCGTAATAGAAGGTTTCCCCTGCGGAAACGATGATGAAATAATACCAGAGCAGGCAGCCCTTCTCCGGCATTTGGATATCTGCAAAATAATAGCATTCCCGATCCGCAGGCTGTGCCTCCGTCCTCAGGGTCACAAGTTTTTCACCCGTTTCTCCCCGCCAGAGCCGCAGGAGAACTTTCTCCACCGCGTCCTCTGTGCGCACCTGGATTCCCAGTCTCACCTCGCTGCCTGCCTCAGCAGCACCAACGGTGGAGCGATAATAGATATCATGGGAATTGTGTTCCACATTTCCTCGTTCCAGCATGTGATTGCTCCTTTCCAAAAAAACTGACCCGGCGAAGGGGGTTCGCCGGGTCAGGATTGACTGGCCGACTCCTATTTGGCCAGAAGCTTGTCATAGAGCTTGCGGTATTCTTTTGCGGATTCCGTCCAGCTGTAGTCGGAGTTCATGGCATTCTCCACGATCTTCTTCCAGACCTCGTAATTCGCATAGCACCCCAAGGCACGCTTCAACGCATACATCATCTCATGGGCATTGTAGCTGCCAAACACGAAGCCGTTCCCCGTCTCCGTGTACTTGTTGTACTGCTTCACGGTATCCTTGAGGCCGCCCGTCTCGCGAACCACAGGAATCGATCCGTAACGAAGGGCAATGAGCTGGCCGATGCCGCAGGGCTCATAGTTGGAGGGCATGAGGAAGATATCCGATGCCGCATAGATGCGCTGTGCCAGTTCATTGGAGAAGCGGATGTTCACGGAAACCTTCGTGGGGAAACGCCATGCCAGCCCCTTGAACCAGTCCTCAAACACCTTGTCGCCCGTGCCCAGGAGCACAAACTGGATGTTCTCATGCTGCAGAATCTCATCCATCATGCGGACGATGAGATCCATGCCCTTTGCCGCCACGAGGCGGGATACCAATGCCACCATGGGAACACGGCGCCCTTCCGGCAGTCCCAGCAGCTTTTGGAGCTGCACCTTGTTGTCCTGCTTGCGGTCATAGGACTCCAGATCATAGGTCTCAAAGAGATTCTTGTCCGTCATGGGATTGTAGACATCATAGTCGAGGCCATTGACAATGCCATAAAGGTCATCCTTGCGGCTCCTGAGAAGCCCGTCAAGATGCTCGCCAAAGTACTCGTACTGGATCTCCTGTGCATAGGTCCGGCTCACCGTGCTGATGAAATCGGCATAGATGAGGCCGCCCTTCATGAAATTCACCGCATCATAGAATTCCAGATCCCCATTGTTGAAATACTTCCAGTCCAGCCCGAGGACATCGCTCATGACATCCTTCGGGAAAACCCCCTGGTACTTGAGGTTGTGGATCGTATAGAGGGTGCGGATGTTCTGATAGCGCTCATCCTCCTGATGCTCCAGCTTCAGGAAGACATTCACGAGACCGGCATGCCAGTCGTTCGTATGGATGATGTCCGGCCAGAAGTCAATCGCCGGAAGGAGGTTCAGCACCGCGCGGCAGAAGAAGGAAAACCTCTCCGCATCGTCATCGTAGCCATAGAAGCCTTCCCTGTCATAGTATTCCTGATTGTCGATGAAATAATAGGTAACGCCATTGTACTCATACTTGTCCACACCGACGAACTTGGAACGCCAGGAGACATTGATTTCCCCGTCATAGACATGTTCCATGTTGTTCTTGAATTCATCGGAAATCTTGCCGAACTTTGGCATGATTACGCGGATATCAACATCCTCGAACTTCAATGCCTGGGGCAGCGAACCGGCCACATCTGCCAAACCGCCTGTCTTTGCAAATGGCACAGCCTCAGATGCTACATATAGAACCTTCATTCATAATCTCCTCCTCATGGCTATACTATTTATCTTCCAAACAGCTAATTTCATGATAATCTCAAATACACAGTCGCAAGAGGCGGCACCGTAAGGACAATGGACTGCTCACGGTCGTGCCATCTGACATCCTCCGTCACGAGGTCCCCTGTATTCCTCACACCGCTTCCGCCATATTCGGCGGCATCGCTGTTGAATACCTCCAGGTACCTCCCCTTCTTCGGGACGCCGATGCGGTAGTCATGGCGAACCTCCGGCGTGAAATTGCAGACAACGACAATGAAATCATCCATATCCTCCGCCTTTCGCACAAAGGAAATGATGCTATTCTCATTGTCCTTGCAGTCGATCCACTGGAAGCCGTTCCAGTCAAAGTCGACCTCCCAGAAGGGCTTGCTCATGCAATAGAACCTGTTGAGGGCACGGGAATACTCCAGCATCTTCCTGTGCATGTCGTACTCCTGCACCAGTTTCCAGTCAAGGCCGTCCTCATAATTCCACTCGATGAACTGCCCGAACTCCCCGCCCATGAACAGGAGCTTCTTGCCCGGATGCGCCATCCAATAGCCAAAGAAATTCCTGAGGCCCGCAAATTTCTGCCAGTAATCCCCCGGCATCTTTTCGATGAGGGAACGCTTGCCATGCACCACCTCATCATGGGAAAGAGGCAGGACGAAATTCTCCGAGAAAGCATACATGAAGGAAAAGGTCACCTTGTCGTGGTTCCACTTGCGATAGATGGGATCCAGGCTCACATAGGTGAGCATATCGTTCATCCATCCCATGTTCCACTTGTAGTTGAATCCCATGCCGCCCATGTAGACCGGCTTGGATATGAGGGGCCAGGCGGTGGATTCCTCCGCCACCATGATGGCCTGGGGATGGTACTTGAAGATCGCCGCATTGAGCTTCTTCAGGAAATCGATGGCCTCAAGATTGCCCGTATCGCCGTAACGGTTCGGGCACCATTCCCCCTCCTCGCGGCCAAAATCCAGGTAGAGCATGTTCGCCACGCCATCGATGCGCAACCCGTCGATATGGTATTCCTCAAACCAGAACAAGGCATTGGAAATCAGGAAACTCTGCACTTCTGTACGACCATAATCAAAATTTATGGTTCCCCATCCCTTATTGTCAGCAAGCTGCGGATTATCCGATTCGTAAAGATTCTGCCCATCAAAATCCCTGAGTCCCTGATCATCCCTGCAAAAATGCCCCGGCACCCAATCGATGATGATTCCGATGCCGTTGGCATGGGCCGTGTCCACAAGGTAACGGAAATCATCCGGGGAGCCATAACGGCTCGTCACCGCATAATATCCCGTGGTCTGGTACCCCCAGGACCCGTCAAAGGGATGCTCGCAGAGAGGCATGAACTCGATGTGGGTGTAGTTCATGTCCTTCACATAGCCGATGAGCTGATCCGCCAGTTCCCGATAGGTCAGATACTCCCCATCGGGATTCCGCTTCCAGGAACCCGCATGGACTTCATAGGCAAGCATCGGCTTCCCATAGGAAATCTCCTGCCGCTTGCGCTGCTGCCATGCCCCGTCCTTCCAGTCATAATGGTTGAGATCGTAGAGCCGCGATGCCGTCTCGGGCTTTTTCTCCGCATAGAAGCCATAGGGATCCGCCTTCATGATGTGCGGGCCGCCCCATTGGGGCTCTATGGCATACTTATAGAGGTCCCCTTCCGAGAGCCCTTCGATGAAGAGCACCCATATCTCGCTCCAGGTTCCTTCCTCATTCTCGACGCGCTCCATGTAATTGCAACGCGTATCCCAGTTGTTGAAATCCCCCACTACGCTGACAGATTTTGCATGGGGAGCCCAAAGGGCAAAGCGGACGCCTTTTTTCCCATCCTGCTCCACAAAATGGGCTCCCAGCATCTCATAGGAACGGTAATTCGTCCCCTGATGGAACAAATACAGATCAAAATCCTTCAATGCAGATGTTTCCACAAATGCAGCCTCCTTCTGGATTGCAGACTGTGCTGTCCCCGTGCATCAGGTAATCATAACAGGCTTGACCTGCCAGATCTCATTCGCATACTCGTCAATCGTACGATCCGAGGAGAACCAGCCGGAATTGGCAATGTTCATCGCCGAGGCGCGCAGCCACTCAAACTTCTTCTTGTAGCGGCGCATGATCTCCTCATGCCCCCATGCATAGGAATCGAAATCCTTCAGGATGAAGAACTCATCATTTCCGTGAATGAGGTAATCGTAAAGGGAATGGAAATCTCCGTAAGTGTTGTCCACCAGCTGGTTCATCACCAGGCGGACATTGGGGTTCATATTGTACTCATCCCAAGCGGAATAGCTGCCGTTGGCATAATAGGCCAGGACCTCCTCGGAACGCAGGCCGAAGATGACGATGTTGTCATCCCCTACCGCCTCGGAGATCTCCACATTGGCGCCGTCCATGGTACCCAGGGTAATCGCACCATTCATCATGAACTTCATGTTGCCCGTTCCCGATGCTTCCTTGGATGCCGTGGAAATCTGCTCACTGACATCCGCCGCCGGATAGACGATCTCACCGATGGAAACGCCGAAGTTCTCGATGAAGATGACCTTGAGCTGGTCGCGCACCGCAGGATCGTTGTTGACCTTCTCCGCCACGCTGTTGATGAGGCGTATGGTCTCCTTCGCGATGTAATATCCGGGAGCCGCCTTGCCGCCAAAGAAGTAGGTCGTCGGCAGGATCTCGAAGTCGGGATCCGCCTTGAGGCGATGGTACTGGTACATGATATGCAGGATATTCATGAGCTGGCGCTTGTAGGAATGGATGCGCTTGACCTGGATATCAAAGATGGTATTGGGATCCACGACCGTCCCATTGTGTTCCTTGATGTAGCTCGCCAGGCACTGCTTGCGGAGGAGCTTGATCTTTCCAAGTTCTGTCAGGAAGGGCTTGTCCTCCACGAAGTCATTCAGGAGGTCCAGCTGCTCGGGATAACGGTGCCAGCGACGGCTGCCGATGGTAGCGTCGATGAGGTCCGCAAGCTCGGGATTTGCCCCCATGAGCCAGCGACGATGAGTGATGCCGTTGGTCTTGTTGTTGAACATACGGGGGCTGTAATCATAGAAATCATGCAGCGTGGAATGCTTCAGGATATCGGAATGGATCTGTGCCACGCCATTGACGCTGTGGGAACCCACGATGGCAAGACGCGCCATGTGGACCACACCGTCCTGGATGATGGACAGGGCACGCACCTTGGCATCGTCGTCGGGGAAACGCTCCCGCACATCCTCCAGATGGCGATGGTTGATCTCCTCGATGATCATATAGACGCGCGGCAGCAGCTCGCGGAACATATCCACCGGCCAGGTCTCCAGGGCCTCCGGCATGATGGTATGGTTCGTGTAGGCAATGGTGCCCTTGGTGAGTGCCCATGCCTCGGACCATTCCAGCCCCTGCTCGTCCACGAAGATGCGCATGAGCTCTGCCACGGCCACTGCCGGATGGGTATCGTTGATATGGATCGCAATCTTCTTGGCGAAGTTGCTGATGCCCATGCCTGCCTTGCGATAATGGCGCACGATGCTCTGCACGCCGGCCGAGGTCATGAAGTACTCCTGGATGAGGCGCATGCGCTTGCCCTCATAGGAACTGTCATCGGGATAAAGATACTCCGTGATGCTTTCCACGAATTCCCTGTATTCCTTCTTTGCGCGGCGCTGCTCCTGGGTAAGTGTCCCGTAATCGGAGAAGTCGCGGTTCACCTCTGCGTTCCAGAGGCGCAGATTATTGACGGTGTTGTTGTGGTAGCCCACGATCGGCACATCATAGGGCACCGCCATGACGATCATGGGATGCTCATGGACCAGTTCCAGCTCGCCATTCCCAAGGTCTTTCATGTAAGCGTTGCCGTAGAACTTGACCTCGATGGCCTTGTCCGGTTTGCGGTATTCCCAGGCAAAGCCGTTCTTGAGCCAGTTGTCGGGAATCTCTACCTGGTTGCCCTGGATGATCTTCTGCTCGAAAAGGCCGTACTGATAGCGGATGCTGTTGCCATGTCCCGGCAGGCGGTGTGCCGCCATGGAATCGATGAAGCAGGCGGCAAGACGCCCCAGGCCGCCATTTCCAAGACCTGCATCCGGCTCCTCCTCAAAGGTTTTGGAGAGATCAATCTTGAGGTCGGCGAGAACTTCCTCCACGGCATCCTTCAATCCAAGATTGATGAGGTTCGTCTTCAGGAGACGCCCCATGAGGAACTCAATGGAGAAATAATAGACCTGTTTCTCCTGACGCTCCATATATGCCTTGTTTGTCTTGATCCACTTCGACGAGATATACTGTTTCGCTGTCGCTGCCACCGTCTGGTAAATCTCGTTCGGCGTGAGCTCATTGAGATCCCTGCCCCACATGACATGTGCCGTCATGACAAAACGGTTCTTCAATGTCTCCTTCAGCTTCTCATACTCTTTGTCCTTTTTTACCTTTTTTTCCTTTGCCAACAAAAACACCCCTTACTTGCCCGGCAGGCTGTTCATTTTCTCCAGGAGCCAGGACGGGAATCCTCTTGGCTTCCTGGGATTCAAAAGAAAAGCCGTTGCAAATACGACACGCCCGGCCACTTTACAACGGCTTCCTGTTGATATGGGAACTCCGTCCCTCAAGGAAACACCGTGTTTCCTTAAATCACCATATTCTTGGCAACAATCAGCGGGTAATTCGGTGCGCCCTTCAGCCACTTGTCCTTGGTGATGAGCACATTCTTGTCACAGATGACATTCTCGATGAGCGCCCCATCCTGAACGTCGCATTTCTGCATGATGATGCTGTTCCGGATCTTCACGCCC